>NZ_DBHKZA010000039.1:22377-33543 GCF_057314935.1 Achromobacter sp. | reverse complement strand
CTTGATACGTAACCTTACGAATGCAAGTTGCTGGACATGTCCCCGACGCCGCATCGTGGGATAGTAGGTGCAAGCGAGCGGCAGGACGGGCAGGTGGTCTTGACCGCTTACGGTTCAATTCTCATCAAGGAGCTGGCCATGAACGTACGACCCATGCATACCAAACGCCTCGCAGCAACCCTTTGCGCGGCGGGCTTGATGTTGGCCGCGGGCGCGGTCCACGCGGCAGATGCGATCGGCCGCGCCGCCATCCAGTCCCAGTACGAGCAGGACGTGGCGAAATGCAAGAGCGGCAATACCAACCAGGATCGCGCGACCTGCATGCGCGAAGCCGGCGCCGCGCGCGATGAAGCCAATCGCCAGAATCTGAAGGAAGGCTCCACCGACCAGCACCAGCAGAACATGGTCGACCGTTGCAACCGCCTGCCTGCCGAGTCGCGCCAGGATTGCCTGACGCAGATGAGCTCGCCCACCAATGTGCGCGGCAGCGTCCAGGGTGGCGGGGTGTTGCGTGAAACGGTGATCCAGGTGCCGGCCGGTACGGTCCCGCCCGCCACCACGGCGCCGGCTCCGGGAATGGCGCCCGCTCCGGGAATGGCGCCGGCCCCCGGCATGGCGCCCGCCCCGGGCACGGGCACCATGAACGCCCCGATGCGCCAATAATGGCCGCGTAGGGTCGGGTAGGGCGCAACAGCCGCCGCCGCATTCAGGCAAAATGGCGGCTGTTGCGCTTTTCCCGCCCTTATTCCGTCCTTTATTCATGCATCCATGTCCGACGTCATCGCCCTGATTTTCGATTTCGACGACACGCTGGCTTCGGACAGCACGTCCGGTTTCCTGGAAAGCATCGGCGTGGACACGGCTTCGTTCTGGAAAGACGAGGTCGACCCGCTGCTGTCCAAGCAGGACTGGGATCCCGTCCCCGCCTATCTGTACAAGATGATCCAGCTGTCCCAGGCGGGCACGCATGGGCGCATCACGCAGCAGCGTCTGCAGGAATGGGGCTCGCGCCTGGAACTGCACGACGGCGTGCCGACCTTGTTCCAGCGCCTGCGCGCGGCGGTGCGCGCCGAGCAGCCGCAGGTGCAGCTTGAGTTCTACCTGATCTCCAGCGGCATCGGCGACGTGGTGCGCGCAACGCCCATCGCGCATGAATTCACGGAAATCTGGGCGTCCGAATTCGTCTACGGCGACGACGGCGGCATCACGTTCCCGCGCCGCATCGTCAGCTTCACCGACAAGACGCGCTATCTGTTCCATATCCAGAAAGGCATCATCGGGCGCGACTTCCGCAACAAGCCCTTCGAGGTCAACCGCAAGGTGCCTGAAGACCGCCTGCGCGTGCCCTTCGACCAGATGGTCTTCGTCGGCGACGGCTATACCGACATCCCGTGCTTTTCGCTGATCCGGCGCGCCGGCGGTTTCGCCTTCGGCGTCTGGGATCCTAAGCACCGCGACAAGCGCAGCCGCGCCTGGGGCTTCATCGAAGAAGGGCGGGTGTCCAACCTGAACCAGGCCCGCTACGACGAACAGGCCGAACTCTACCAGTGGCTGGAAGAGGCCGTAACCAGCCTGGCCGGCCGCATCGCGCTGAAGTCCCGGGTGTACCGTGGTTGAGGCCGGTTCGCTGACGGCCGCGACGCCCGTGACGCCCTGGACCGAAGAAGACGCCCGCTACATCCGCCTGGCGCTCGAAGAGGCCCAGGCCGCTTATGACATCGGCGAGGTGCCGGTCGGGGCGCTGGTCGTGTCCGCCAAGGGTGAAATCCTGGGGCGCGGCTACAACCGCACCATCATCGACCACGATCCCACCGCCCACGCCGAGATCGTCGCCTTGCGCAACGCTGCGCGCCAGCTGGAGAACTACCGGCTGCCGGGCATTACCGTGTATGTCACGCTGGAGCCCTGCGTCATGTGCATCGGCGCCATGCTGCACGCGCGGCTGGCGCGCGTCGTGTTCGGCGCCTACGACCCCAAGACCGGCGCCTGCGGCAGCGTGCTGGACGTCGGGTCGGTCCCGAAACTCAATCATCACACTTCAGTCACCGGCGGCGTGCTGGCGGAACCTTGCGGCGACCTGCTGCGCCGGTTCTTCCGGGAGCGCCGCGCCAAGGAATCCATCGCATGAGCACCCCCAAAGCCGCCAAGGCGGGCACGAAGGCCGCCGCCGCCAAGCGCACCGCCAAGCCCGCCGCAAGAACAGCCGCCAAGCCCGCGGCCAGAACGGCGGCCAAGACGGCCGTCCACGATCATGATCACGGCCATGGCCCCGCGTGCGATGACAACTGCGGCCACGACCACAGCCACGACCACGGGCACAGCCACACGCTGCCGGACGCCCGCGGCATCTACCTGATCTCGCCGTCTTCGGCCGTGCGCGATCCGGCCACGGTGGAACTGGCGCGCGAACGCTTGCAACAGCAGGGCTTCAAGACCGCCCTGGACCGCACGGCCTACGCGGAACACCAGCGCTTTGCCGGCACCGACGCTCAGCGTCTGGCCAGCCTGGCGCGCGCCGTCAAGCAGAAGCTGCCCATCGTCATGGTGACGCGCGGCGGCTATGGCTTGGGCCGGCTGCTGCATCAGATCGACTGGAAGGCGATGGCCGACAGCGGCAAGCGCTTCGTCGGCATGAGCGACTTCACCGCCTTCAATCTGGGCCTGCTGGCGCAGACGGGGGCCGTCAGCTACACCGGCGCGACCGCGGTGGCGGATTTCGGCGGCAAGAAGGTCGATGACCTGACCGAAGCGCTGTTCGGCGAAGTCATGCGCGGCGAACTTGAGATCCTCAGCTTCGAAACGCAGGACGCCGACCCGGTCGACGCCCGCGGCATCCTGTGGGGCGGCAATCTGGCGATGCTGAACTCGCTGTTGGGCACCCCTTACTTTCCGAAGATCCGCGGCGGCATCCTGTTCCTGGAAGACGTGGCCGAACATCCCTACCGCGTCGAACGCATGCTGATCCAGTTGTGGCAGGCCGGCGTGCTGGCCAAACAGAAGGCGATCGTGCTGGGCCGCTTTTCGGACTACAAACTGGCTGCCCACGACAAGGGCTACGACCTGCACGAAGTCGTGGCCTGGCTGCGCAAAACGGTCAAGGTGCCGGTCATCACCGGTCTGCCTTATGGGCACGTGGCCACCAAGGCCACCTTGCCGATCGGCCAGAAGGTGGGCATCGCCACTGAAAAGGGCCTGGCGCATCTGGTGCTGGACGAACACCACCACTGATCGCCGCCATCGGCGACGCGCCCTCGACGTCTGGCCCCGGCCGGGCCCGGGGGCGTTTTCATTCAGGGCGGGGCCTGATCGGGGCAGGGCAGCGCCATGGCTGAGGGTCCCGTCCAGAGATTGAAAATCGGGGCCGTAGCCCCATTTGCTACACTATCGGGTTTCCTCGCATGCGTCTTCGGACGCCCTCAGACTCAAATACACCGTGATATCCACAGCCAATCTCACCATCCAGTTCGGTCCCAAGCCCCTTTTCGAGAACGTCAGCGTCAAGTTCGGGGAAGGCAACCGGTACGGGCTGATCGGGGCCAATGGGTCCGGTAAGTCTACGTTCATGAAGATCATCGGCGGCGACCTCGAAGCCTCCGCCGGCAACGTGTCGCTTGAGCCGGGCGTGCGCCTGGGCAAGCTGCGCCAGGACCAGTTCGCGTTTGAAGACCTGCGCGTGCTGGACGTCGTCATGATGGGCCACACCGAAATGTGGGGCGCCATGTCCGAGCGCGACGCGATCTACGCGAACCCGGAAGCGACGGAAGACGATTACATGCGCGCCGCCGACCTGGAAGCCAAGTTCGCCGAGTACGACGGCTACACGGCCGAAGCGCGCGCCGGCGAATTGCTGCTGGGCCTGGAAATCGCCGTGGACCAGCACAACCTGCCGATGCGCGAAGTCGCCCCGGGCTGGAAGCTGCGCGTGCTGCTGGCGCAAGCGCTGTTCTCGAACCCCGACGTCTTGCTGCTGGACGAACCGACCAACAACCTGGATATCAACACCATCCGCTGGTTGGAAAATGTGCTCAACAGCTACCAGAGCACGATGATCATCATCAGCCACGATCGCCACTTCCTGAACCAGGTGTGCACGCACATGGCCGACGTGGACTACGGCGAGATCCGCATCTACGCCGGCAACTACGACGACTACATGCTGGCTTCGACGCAGGCCCGCGAGCGCCTGGTGTCCAACAACGCCAAGGCCAAGGAACGCGTCGCCGAACTGCAGGACTTCGTCCGCCGCTTCGCCGCCAACAAGTCCAAGTCGCGCCAGGCCACGTCGCGCCTGAAGCAGATCGACCGCATCAAGGCCGACCAGGTCGTGGTCAAGCCGTCGTCGCGCCAGAACCCGTACATCCGGTTCGAACAGAACAAGGTCATGCACCGCCTGGCCGTCACCATCGAGAACCTGACCAAGGCCTACGATGCGCCGGTGATCACCAAGTTCTCGGCCATGGTCGATGCCGGCGAAAAGATCGCCATCATCGGCGCCAACGGCGTGGGTAAGACGACCTTGCTGCGCCTGTTGGCCACCGAATTGCAGCCGGACTCGGGTTCGGTGAAGTGGTCCGATAACGCAGACCTGGGCTACATGGCGCAGGACGTGTCCGACCAGTTCCTGCAAACCGACATCAACCTGCTGGACTGGATGGGCGACCATCGCCAGCCGGGCGACGACGACCAATCGATCCGCTCGGTGCTGGGCCGCCTGCTGTTCTCGGCGGACGATCTGCCCAAGGCCCCCAAGGTGCTGTCGGGCGGCGAAAAGAACCGCATGACCTTCGGCCGCCTGATGCTGGGCCGGCACAACGTCATGCTGCTGGACGAGCCGACCAACCACTTGGACATGGAATCGATCGAGTCGCTGCAATTCGCACTGGAAAAGTACGAAGGCACGCTGGTCTTCGTGTCTCACGACCGCGAATTCGTGTCCGGTCTGGCCACCCGCGTGATTGAAATCCTGCCCTCGGGCGAGATCATCGACTACCGCGGCGGCTACGAAGACTATCTGGAATCGCGCGGCATCGAGGCCTGATTCCGGCTTGATCGCCGTTGCCCCGCCGCATCGCCGGCGGGGCAGCGGGCTAGCTTCCGATTCGCTCCGATCGGGGTGGGCCCCGTCATGTGTGGGTCCACGGTAATTTGCCGGGGCACCCGTCCAATATCGTTTTCGGCGCGTGCGATTCGACTTCCGAATCGCCGGCGGCGCGGCCCGCGAACGTTCAGCGCGCTGCAATATGGCGTGCGCTATCATCCGGGTAAACCCTGGTGCACGACGCACCCCGCCCGCCTTTCCGATTCATGTCTCCCACACCCCACACCACGCCCGATGGCGCCCCCATCGGGACGTTCGCGTTGACCGCGCGCATCGTTTCCATCGCGTTCTTCACCTTCATCTGCTATCTGGCCATCGGCTTGCCGCTGGCCGTGTTGCCCGGCTACGTGCACGGAACCCTGGGCTATGGCTCAGTGCTGGCCGGCCTGGCCATCAGTGTGCAGTACGTGGCGACGCTGCTCAGCCGCTCGCACGCGGGCCGCATGGCCGATACGGTGGGCCCGAAGCAGACGGTCGTGATCGGCATGGTGGCGTGCGCGGCCAGCGGCGTTTTCCTGCTGCTGGCCTATGCCTTCGAACGCAGCGGGTGGCTGAGCCTGACTGCCATCATCATCAGCCGGCTGGCGCTGGGTTTCGGCGAAAGCTGGGTCGGCACGGGTTCGGCTACCTGGGCGATCGCGCGGGTCGGCCCGCTGCACACCGCCCGCGTTATCTCCTGGAACGGCATCTGCACCTACGGCGGCCTGGCGCTGGGCGCGCCGCTGGGCGTCAAGCTGGAAACCGAATGGAGCATGGGCGCGCTGGGCGGCATGGTGCTGCTGCTGGGATTGGCCGGGCTGGGCCTGGCGGTATCGCGCGCCGCCGTGGCGATCGTGGGCGGCCACCGCATGGCGTTCAAGAGCGTCGTGATGCGCGTCTTTCCGCACGGCATGGCCTTGGGGTTGGGTTCGGTCGGTTTCGGCACGCTGGCGGCCTTCGTGGCGCTGTACTACGCCAGCTTCTCCTGGGAGGGGGCGGCGCATGCGCTCAGCGCCTTCGGCTGCGCGTTCATCGGCGTGCGCCTGCTGCTTGCGGGTACGATCACGCGCTTCGGCGGGTTCCGCGTGGCGCAGGTCTCGTTTCTGGTCGAGGCCGCAGGGCTGTTGCTGCTGTGGCTGGCGCCCAACCCTACGGCCGCCTTGCTGGGCGCGGCGCTGACCGGTTGCGGTTTTGCGCTGGTGTTCCCCGCCATCGGGGTGGAGGCGGTGGCGCGCGTGCCGGCGGGCAGCCGTGGTGCGGCGCTGGGGGCGTACTCGGCATTCCTCGACTTGGCCCTGGGCGTGACGGGGCCGGTCGCGGGCTACATTTCCAGCGGCTACGGCTACCCGTCCATCTTCCTGTCGGCCGCGGTCGCCGTGCTGGCGGGCTTTGTGATTGCATTCGGCTTGCAGCGCCATGCCGTGCGCCAGCGGGCCATGGGGTAGCAGGGCGCGCGGAGGCTTCACACCGCAGCTAATAACTAAAAGCAGTTAAGACATTCAATATTGATCGTTTGAATTCATATAACGAATTGTTAGATTTAGGCCTCGTTCTCCACGCGCGCCCACGATTCGTCCATGAACCTGACCTTCGACCATGTCCACAAGCACTTCGGCGACCTGCCCGTTGTGGACGGCTTTACCAGCGAAATCAAGACCGGCGAACTGGTCGCCCTGGTCGGCCCGTCGGGCTGCGGCAAATCCACGCTGCTGCATTTGGCGGCCGGCCTGGAAAAGCCCACGCAAGGCAGCGTCCTGGCCGATGGCCAGGCGGTCAGCGGCCCCCATCCCAGCCGCACGCTGGTGTTCCAGGAGCACGCGCTCTATCCATGGCTGACGCTCGAGGACAACGTGGCGCTGGCGCTGGAATTCCAGAACACGCCCAAGAAGCGCGCCCGCGAGGCCGCCCGCCACTGGCTTGCGCGGGTCAGCCTGGGTGGGTTTGAACACTACTACCCGCATCAGGTATCGGGCGGCATGCGCCAACGCGCCGCGCTGGCGCGCGCCTTCATCGCGCAGCCCAAGACGATGCTGATGGACGAGCCTTTCGGTGCGCTGGACGCGCTGACCCGCCTGAGCCTGCAGGACGTGCTGCGCCAGCTGATCGCGCAAGAAAAGCCGACCGTGCTGCTGGTCACGCATGATGTGGACGAGGCCCTGTTCCTGGCCGACCGCATCGTCGTCTTCAGCCCGCGCCCGGCGCGTGTGCTGCGCGAATTCAACCTGGCTCATCGCCAGAAGACCCACGACCTGTCGGATCTGGCCGCCGAGAAGCGCGAGATCCTGCGTCTGCTGGGCATCGCGGTGGACGGCTCGCAAGCCCACTCCGATCTGGCGCTGGCTGCCTGACCTTCCCCCTTTTTCGTTCCGGTGGCGCCGTGGCGCCGCCGATCTTGAATTCCCTGGAGCTCCTCTCATGAAATTGAAGCAATGGCTGACCCTGCCGCTGGCTGCGGCACTGCTGGCGGCGGCCCCCGCCATGGCGGCCGAGAAATTCCGCGTGGGCTATCTGCGCGTGATGGACGACGCGCAGGCGATCGTGGCGCAAGAGGGCGGCTTCTATCAGAAAGCCGGCCTGGACTCCGAGCTGATCGAATTCAAGTCGGGCACCGACCTGATCAAGGCGATCGTGGGCGGCCAATTGGATATCGGCGTGCTGGGCTTCACCAACGCGGTGGCCTGGGCCTCCAAGGGCGCGGACCTGAAAGTCGTGGGTGGCGCGCAGCAAGGCTATCACTCGCTGATCGTGCGCGATGATTCCGGCATCAAGGACATCGCGGGCCTGAAGGGCAAGACGCTGGCGTCCCAGGCCGAAGGCAGCACCGCAGACGTCGTGTTGAAGGGCGTCGTGCTCAAGCAAGGCAACCTGGGCGCGGACGACGTCAACGTCATGGGCGTGAGCCCCGCCGTGGCCGTTCAATCGCTGGTGGGCAAGCGCGTGGACGCGGCCTTCCTGTTCGAACCTTACGACCGCATCGCGCAGTTGGTGGCGCCGGTCAAGCAGATCTACGAAGTGGGCCAGGCCTGGCCATTCCCGTGCATGGTCGTGATCACCTCGGGTGAAACGCTGGCCAAGCGCAAAGATGATGTGTGGAAGGCGCTGGACGCGCAGAACCAGGCTATCACGCTGCTGCAGAAAGAGCCCGCGCAGGCCTCCAAGCTGATCGCCTCCTACTTCATCGCCGAGCCCACGCTCAAGACCCTGCACCGTGGCGAACTGCCGCGTGAAACCGTCATTACCGAAGCGATCAGCACGCAGGTGTTCACGCCCAAGCTGACCGAGAAGGACACGGCGCGCATGCAGGAAATCGCCGACATCCTGCAGGCCCAGGGTTCGCTGAAGACGCGCGACGGCAAGCCGTATGACGTGTCCAGCATCGTCGACCTGTCCTGGCAAGAGGCGCGCAAACTTTGAGCTCGTCTACCCGAGTGACCGGCGCCCGCAAGCATCTTGCGGGCGTTTTGGGCGTCCTGTTCATTCTTGCACTGTGGCAGTTGGCCGCGTTCGCGCTGCCCGATTTCCTGATGCCAGGCGTGCCTGCAGTGGTCCAGCGCCTGTTCGAAGACCTGGGCAAGCAATCGTTCCATCAGAGCCTGCTGGGCACGCTCGGCCGCTTGGGCGCAGGCTACGGCCTGGCGCTGGCGGCGGGTATCGGCTTCGGCCTGGTGGCCGCGGTGCTGTTCTTCTTCCGTGAAGTGCTGCGCAGCGCCATCGTCATTTTGCAGTCGATCCCCTCGATCGCCTGGGTGCCGCTGTTCCTGATCGTGATGGGTTTCGGCAATACGCCCATCATCGTCGTGGTCGCGTTGTCGGCGTTCTTTCCGGCCGCGCTCAGCGTGATGAACGCCACCGAATCCGTGCAGCGCGTGCACGTGTCCGCGGCGCGCGTCATGGGCGCCACGCGCTGGGGCCTCGTCAAGCGCGTGTATCTGCCGGCCGTGATGCCTGAACTGATCACGGGCGCGCAACTGGCGTTCGGCAATGCCTGGCGTGCGCTGATCTCGGCGGAAATGCTGATCGGTTTTGGCAAGGGCCTGGGCCGTTCGCTGGCGTATTCGGGCGAAATCGCCGACATGACCGGCGTCATGACCAACATCCTGGTCATCGCCGTGCTGGCCGCGCTGATCGACCTGTTCGTGCTTGAAAACCTCAAGCACCGCCTGTTGCGCTATCAGTACGTCTAAGTGCCGGAGCCTTGCATGAATCGCCGGATTCGCCTTGTTGTCCTGACCGCCTGCACGCTGTTTGCCGGCTTCGCGCAGGCGCAAAACACCGGCTTCGCCGCCGCCCAGGCGCGCGGCGAGCTGGTGGTGGGCGTGCCGTATCTGGCGCCGCCGCCCGCGGCGGGCGCCAAGATCCGCACCCCTGATGGCCTGGATGCGCAAATGGCCGACAAGCTCGGCCTGCGGCTGGGCTTGCCGGTGCGATTGCGGCAGGTGCCGGCAGACCAAGCCGCCACCGCGCTGGCGGCGGGGCAGGTGGATCTGGTGTTGGCCGATGGCGCGGGTGCCCAGCCGCAAACCGTTGCGGTGCAAACCACGGGCTACGGCGCGCGTCCCAAGGCGCTGATCCGCAGTGACACCACGATGCGCAAGCCCGCCGACGTACGCGGCCGCAGTGTCTGCGTGGCCGAGGCGGCGACGCAAGCCCGCACCCTGGCCGAAAGCTGGGGGGCGGTGGTGCGCACGTACCGCGTGCCGTCCGACGCGCTGGTCGCCGTGCGCGAAGGCAACTGCGATATCGGCCTGGTGGATGACGCCGTCTGGGAGCCCCTGGTCCGGTTTCCAGAGTGGAAGAAATTCTCGTCCACACTGGCTGCGGACGGCGCTCGACGCGAACGCGTGTGGTTGCTGGCGGCCGACGACACGGTTGGACGCGCGCTGCTGGCGGACGAGATGCGGGCCTGGGACCGTGCCGGAGCCTGGAAGGCAATGACGGCAAAATGGGCGCGCGATGTCGCTTTCGACGTCTATCTGGACCAGGAAGTGGCCGACTGCCACGGTTAGAACGGCTTCGCGCCAGCACTTACAATGCCGGGCATGACGCACACGTTGACCGTTCCTTGCTCCTATCAGGAAGACATCAAGAAAAGCCGCTTTGCCGCTTACGCCGCGCCGGTCTCGACGGTGGACGAGGCCATGCGGTTCTTCGCCGAGCGCAGCGACCCCGAGGCCACCCACAACTGCTGGGCCTATCGCATCGGTCAGGAATACCGCTTCAATGATGACGGCGAACCCGGCGGCACGGCGGGCCGCCCCATCCTGCAAGCGATCGAAGGGCAGGACATGGACCGCGTGGCGGTGCTGGTGGTGCGCTGGTACGGCGGCATCAAGCTGGGGGCCGGCGGACTGGTGCGGGCGTACGGGGGATGCGCGGCGAATTGCCTGCGTCTGGGCGATCGGACCGAAATCGTGGACCTCGCAACCGTCACCTGCACCTGCGGCTTTGCGGAGCTGGCACTGCTGAAGTCGCGCCTGGCGCAAGCGGGCGCGGTCATCCAACAGGAAGATTTCAATGAAGACGGCGTGGCGCTGCGCTTCGTCGCGCCCCGCGCCGTGGTGGGTGACCTGGAGGTCACCGTCGCCAACATCACGCGGGGACGTTCGGCCTGGGAACTGGTGTCGTGACCCGGCCCGAAGGGCGTGCGAGCAAGAGAAAGGGGCCCTTGAACGGGCCCCTTTGCATGGTTACGCGTTTTGGCTGTCTTGCGCCGCGGCGATTTCCTGATGGACCTTTTCCATGTCCACTTCCTTGATCTTGGCGAGCAGCTCGTTCAGCTGGCCGCCCGACAAGGCGCCGGGTTGCGAGAACAGCAGGACCTTCTCACGGAAGACCATCAGCGTGGGAATCGAGCGAATACCCAGGGCGCCGGCCAATTCCTGCTCTACGTCCGTGTTCACCTTGGCGAACGTGACGTCGGTGTGCTCGGTCGCGGCTTGCTCGAAGACGGGCGCAAAGCCACGGCAGGGGCCACACCAGGGAGCCCAGAAGTCGACGATCAGGGTGCCGTCGGGGGTGATGGCGTCCTGGAAGCTGTCTTTGGTGAGTTCAACAATACTCATTTTGGATCCTTGCCGCGGAGCGCGGCG
>NZ_DBHKZA010000039.1:20874-22277 GCF_057314935.1 Achromobacter sp. | reverse complement strand
CCGGGATGTTCCTGTCCCGGACCTGATTCGGCGACGCTTCAGGTGCCAAGCGCTCTAAAGGCAATAGTAGAGCCGCTGATGGCGGCGTCGCAATGGTTGGCGCTATGGAGAGCGCGGTCAGCGGCGCTCAGGCCGCGGTTTTTGTAGACACGCCGGCATCGTTCTTCAACGACGCGACAATTTCGAAAGAGCGCAGGCGGTCTGCGATGTCGAAGAAGTCGGACACGATCATCACTTCGTCGGCTTCGGTTTCGGCCACCAGCGCTTCCAGCCTGCGCTTGACGGTGTCGGGACCGCCCACGATGGCGGCGCCCAGTCTTTGATTGACCGCTTCACGCTCCCATTCGTTCCACAAACCGTCCATGCTTTCGACGGGGGGCTGCAGTTGCAGGCGGTTGCCGCGCACCAGCGACAGGAATTTCAGCTGCTGCGTGGTGGACTGGCGTTGCGCGGCTTCGTCGGATTCGGCCGCGATCACCGGCACGCCGATCATGGCGTAGGGGCGCGCCAGCGTGGCCGACGGCTTGAACAGATGCCGGTACAGGCGCATTGCCGCCATTCCTTCAGGGGAAAAATGGCCCGCGAACGAGAACGGCAGGCCCAATTCGGCGGCCAGGCGGGCGCTGAAATCGCTGGATCCCAGCAGCCAGATCGGAATGTCCAGGCCTTCGCCGGGGATGGCGCGCACCGGCTGGTTGGGGCGCGAGGCGGCCAGGAAGCCGCGCAACTCTTCGACCAGGGCCGGAAACTCCAGGCCGCTGCGCGGCCCGCGGCGCAGGGCGTGCTGCGTTGCACCATCACTGCCGGGCGCGCGGCCCAGGCCCAGGTCGATGCGGCCGGGATACAGCGTTTCCAGCGTGCCGAACTGTTCCGCGATGATCAGCGGGGCATGGTTGGGCAGCATGATGCCGCCCGAACCCACCCGCAGCGTGCTGGTGTGGCCGGCCACGTGGCCGATCAGCACGGCCGTCGCGCTGGACGCGATGCCATTGATGTTGTGGTGCTCGGCCAGCCAGAAGCGCTTGTAGCCCAGGCGCTCCACATGCTGGGCGACGGCCACGGTGTTGCGGAAGGCATCAGCCGCATCGCGGCCCTGCACAATAGGGGCCAGGTCCAGGACCGAAAACGGAATGCGCGCAAGGGTGCTCATGCGGACATCTCCGTAAGACGGGCGGGACAGGGGGGCAACGCGGCGGCAAAGCGGGCAAGGCGCAAGGTGAACTCCATATACCGTAATACATGGGGAGTGTATCGGCGAATTCAACCGCCGGCCGAAGCAACCTTATGGCCGGGCGGGTTGAATTGTCCGAGGCTATCGCCTGTATAGGGCCCCCACGCTGCGCACGCTTTGCGTGCTTGCTGCCCCCCGAGGGGGCGTCTTTTGCCTTGGGGCGGCCCGGCGG
>NZ_DBHKZA010000039.1:5450-20774 GCF_057314935.1 Achromobacter sp. | reverse complement strand
GGCACAAAAAAAGCCGCCGCGGCGAGGCGCCGGGCGGCTTTTCGGGCGGGTTGCGCCCGAACGGTCTATTCGGGGAAGAACGCGTAGCGGATCACGAACAGAACCGCCACCAGCCACGTGGCCGGATGCACGTCGCGGACCTTGCCGGTGGCCGTCTTCAGCACCACATAGCTGATGAAACCGAACGCGATGCCGTTGGCGATCGAGTACGTGAAGGGCATGACCAGCGCGGTCAGGGCGGCCGGCGTGGCTTCGGTGACTTCGTTCCAGTCGATGTCGATCAGTTCGCGCATCATCAGGCCGGCCACGTAGAGCAGGGCGGGCGCGGTGGCGTAGGCGGGCACAGCGCCGGCCAGCGGCGAAATGAACAGCGCGGCCAGGAACAGCAGGGCCACGACCAGCGCCGTCATGCCCGTGCGGCCGCCGGCCTGCACGCCCGAGGCGCTTTCCACGAAGGCGGTGGTGCTGCTGGTGCCCAGCGCGGAACCGGCGACGATGGCGGTGCTGTCGGCGAACAGCGCGCGGCCCAGGCGGTTGGGGCGGCCTTCCGGCACCAGGCCGGCGCGTTTGGCCACGCCCACCAGCGTGCCGGTCGCGTCGAACACCTCGACCAGCACGAACACCAGGATGACGTGCACGAAGCCGCTATGCAGCGCGCCCAGGATGTCCAGCTTCAGGAACGTGGGGGCCAGGCTGGGCGGCGCCGAGAAGATGCCCTTGAATTCGTTGTAGCCCAGCGCCATCGACAACACCGTGACGACGATGATGCCGATCAGGATCGCGCCGCGCACGCGCAGCGCGTCCAGCGACGCGATGATGAAGAAGCCCAGGATCGCGAACAGCGGGCCGTGCGTCGTCAGGTTGCCCAAAGAGACCTTGGTGGCCGGGTGGGCGACGACGATGCCGGCGCTCGATAGCGCGATAATGGCAAGGAACAGCCCGATGCCTGCGGCGATGGCGCTGCGCAGCGAATGCGGAATGCCCTTCACCAGCCAGACCCGGATGCCCGAGATCGTCAGGATCAGGAAGATCACGCCCGAGATGAACACGGCGCCCAGCGCCTGCTCCCAGGTGTAGCCCATCGTCTTGACGACCGTGAAGGCGAAGAACGCGTTCAGGCCCATGCCGGGGGCCATGCCGATCGGCCAGTTGGCGATCAGGGCCATCACCAGCGAGCCCAGCGCGGCCGCCAGGCAGGTGGCCACGAAAACGGCGTCGCGGTCCATGCCGGTGGACGACAGGATGTCCGGGTTGACGAAGATGATGTATGACATCGTCAGGAAGGTCGTCAGACCGGCCACGATCTCGGTACGCGCGGTCGTCCCGTGTTCACGCAGCTTGAATAGCTTCTCCAGCATTCGAGTCCCCAGTGTGTTTGCAGGCTTGTAGGTTGTTGTGGGGCGGGCGCCGGGTGGCCCCGCGATTTCAAAAACAGGCGTATTTTCGCATCAGTTGTAAACTCTGCCGCCATGATTATTCTCGGCTTTGAAAGCTCCTGCGACGAAACCGGTGTCGCAGCCGTCTGTACGGAACGGGGACTGCTCGCGCACGCGCTGCATACCCAGATCGCCATGCACCAGGAATACGGTGGCGTGGTGCCGGAACTCGCCTCGCGGGACCATATCCGCCGCGTCGTGCCCTTGACCCGCCAGGTGCTGGAAGAGGCGGGGCTGCAGATGTCCGACATCGGCGCCGTGGCCTATACGGCTGGCCCGGGCCTGGCGGGCGCCTTGCTCGTCGGCGCCAGCGTGGCGCAGTCGTTCGCGTGGTCGCGCCATTTGCCGGCCATCGGCATCCATCACCTTGAAGGCCACCTGCTGTCGCCCATGCTGGCCGACCCCCGGCCCGATTTCCCCTTCGTGGCGCTGCTTGTGTCCGGCGGCCATACGCAGCTGATGCGCGTGGATGGCGTGGGACGCTACGAACTGCTGGGCGAAACGCTGGACGACGCCGCAGGCGAAGCCTTCGACAAGTCGGCCAAGCTGATGGGGCTGGGCTATCCCGGCGGCCCGGCCTTGGCCAAGCTGGCGGGCCAAGGCGACGCGTCGCGCTTTGAACTGCCACGCCCCATGCTGCACAGCGGCGACCTGGATTTCAGCTTCAGCGGTCTGAAGACCGCCGTGCTGACCCGGGTCAAGGCCGCGGAAAAGGACGGCGGACTGGACGACCAGACCCGCGCAGACCTGGCGGCGGCCACCCAGGGCGCGATCGTCGACGTGCTGGCGGCCAAAGCCATCAAGGCCTTGAAGCAGACCGGCCTGCGCCGGCTGGTCGTGGCCGGCGGCGTGGGCGCGAACCAGCTGCTGCGCGCCAAGCTGGCCGCGGCGTTGAAACCGCTGCGCGCGCAAGCCTATTTCCCGCCGCTGGAACTGTGCACCGACAATGGCGCGATGATCGCTTTCGCGGCCGCAGAGCGGGTGAAAGCCGGGCTTGTGACGTTGGATCCCGATGCGCACAGCTTTACCGTCAAGCCGCGCTGGGACCTGGCCGATATCGCTTGAACGGGTCTCCGGACATGAAAATGGGCGGCCGGGCCGCCCATTTTCGTCGGGGGCGAGGCTTACTTCTTCTTGCCGCCGATCTTGCTTTCGGTGCCCTGGATCAGGCGGGTGATGTTGGCGCGGTGGCGGTAGAACAGCAGCACGCCGATCACGGCCAGCGCCACGCCCATCGCCGGTTGCGCGTACCAGGCCAGTCCCGAGCCGAACACGTAATACACCGGGGCGAAGAATGCCGCCACCAGCGAGGCCAGGGACGAATAGCGGAAGAACACCGCGATGATCAACCAGGTGGCCGCGGTTGCCACGGCCAGCCAGGGTTGAATGGCCACCAGCACGCCCAGCGCCGTCGCCACGCCCTTGCCGCCCTTGAATCCCAGGAAAATGGGGTACAGGTGACCGACGAATGCCGCCAGGGCCACCAGGGCGAGGCCCGTGGGGGCCATGCCGGGAGCCAGCTTTTCGGCCAGCCAGATCGCGAACCATCCCTTTGCGGCGTCGCCCAACAAGGTCAGCGCGGCGGCTGTCTTGTTGCCGGTGCGCAGCACATTGGTGGCGCCGGGGTTCTTGGACCCGTAGCTACGGGGGTCTTGCAGCCCCATCAGCTTGCTGACGACCACTGCGAACGGCACGGAGCCGATCAGGTAGGCCAGCACGATGAGCGCAGCGGTGAACACCAGGGAGGGTTCGGTAATCGCCATGGAGAGGGAGTCCGTTGTTGTCGTAATGGCGCGGATTCTACCGCGCCGGGCGCCACCCCTGGCTACGGGTTATCGAGCGTGGCGCCGGCGCCTCGGCCGACAGGCGGTGGCAAGACGGACATACAGGGTAGGGCTGCGGACGGTACAATCCGACACGTCCACCCGCGTTTTATTTTCTTTCGGATGCACAATGCGAATTCTGGTTTCGAACGATGATGGTTACTCGGCCCCTGGGCTCGAAGCGCTGGTAGCGGCGCTGCAAGGCTTGGGCGATTTAACCGTCGTCGCGCCCGAGACCAACCATAGCGGCGCCTCCAACTCCCTGACGCTGAACCGGCCGCTGTCGGTGCGCACCGCCTCCAACGGCTTCATCGCCGTGAACGGCACGCCGTCGGACTGCGTCCACGTGGCGCTGACGGGGCTGATGGACACCCGTCCGGACCTGGTCGTGTCCGGCATCAACAACGGCGCCAACATGGGCGACGACACGCTGTATTCCGGCACAGTCGCCGCAGCCAGCGAGGGTTATCTGTTCGGCATTCCCGCCATCGCGTTCTCGCTGGCCGAAAAAGGCTGGGAGCACATCGATTCCGCGGCGCGCGCCGCCCGGCTGGTCGTCGAACGGCATCTGGCAAAGCCGCTGGCGGCGCCGGTGCTGCTCAACGTCAACATCCCCAACCGGCGTTTCGAGGACATGCATGGTTTCGCGGTCACGCGCCTGGGCAAGCGGCACCCGTCCCAGCCCGTGGTGCGCACCACGACGCCCTACGGCGACACGGTCTATTGGATCGGGCCGGTCGGCCTGGCCGCCGATGCCGCCCCGGGCACGGATTTCCATGCGGTGGAGCAGGGCACGGTGTCAGTCACGCCCCTGCGCCTGGACCTGACCCAGCACAGCCAATTGGATGAAATCCGCACTTGGGCAGAGCCGCTATGCGCAAACGCGTAAGCCAACCCGACGTGTCCCAGCCGGTGCCGGGCCGGCCCAGCCCGGTCCGCTATGACTCCGGCCGGCTCAGCCCCGGCGTCACGCCCGCCAACAGCAATACCCGCATTTCGGCGGCCACCTTGCCGCGCCAGCCGCAGGCGCCCGTGGCGGCCGCTGGCAGCAACCTGGGCCTGAACTCCGACCGCCTGCGCCAGGCGATGGTGCAGCGCCTGCGTGGCCAGGGCGTCACCGACGAGCGCGTATTGAACGCCATGTCCGCCGTGCCGCGCCATCTTTTCGTCGACGAAGCGCTGGCCAGCCGTGCCTATGAAGACGCCGCGTTGCCCATCGGCCATTCGCAGACCATCTCGCAGCCCTGGGTCGTGGCGCGCATGATCGCCGCCGTGTGCGAAGACCGCACGCCGACTCGCGTGCTCGAAGTGGGCGCGGGTTGCGGCTATCAGGCGGCGGTGCTTGCGCAGTTCGTGCGCGAGGTCCATTCGATCGAACGCATCCGCGGGCTCTACGAGCTGGCGCGCGAGCATCTGCGCGCCTTGCGGCTGACCACTCGGATTCGACTGATCTATGGCGACGGCACCTTGGGCCTGCCCGGCGTGGCCCCGTTCGATGCTATCGTTGTGGCTGCCGCTGGCTTGGCCATTCCGCAAGCGCTGCTGACGCAGCTTGCGCCGGGTGGACGCCTCATCGCTCCCGAAGGGGGCTCGAACCAGCGCCTGGTGCTGATCGAACGCACCGGCGCAGCCAGCTGGAAACGAACTGAATTAGAGGCCGTGCGCTTTGTGCCGCTACGCGCCGGAATACAATCTTGAGCAAACAGGAGAAACGTATGCTCAACGGGCAGTTGCAACTGACCGATATGACTATGGGCGCGTCCATGACGCGCCTGCGCCGCCCGCTCTTTATCGCGGGGGCGCTCAGCCTGGCCATTTTGGCCGGCTGCGCATCGAAAGGAACTCGTGCACCGGTGGTCGACATGACCGGCGGGCAACCCGCAGCGGCGGCTCAGCCGGGCGGCAGCTATGTGGTCAAGCCGGGCGACACGCTCTACAAGATCGCCCGTGCCAACAATGTGGACATCGAAAGCGTCAAGCGCTGGAACAACCTCAGCGACCCCAACCAGATCTCGGTCGGCCAGGTCCTGAAGATGTCCGGCGGGTCGGGCGGGGGCGCGCAACCCGCGCCCATCGCCAGCACCAAGCCGCAACCGCGGCCGCTGGACCAGCCCGAAGCGCCGGTCGCATCGCTGCCTCCGCCTGATTCGTCGGCCACGCCGGCGCCCGCCCCGGTCGAGGTCAAGCCCTCGCCGCGCGCAGCGGATGCCAGCGTCATCAACTGGGCATGGCCCGCCAACGGCGCGATCGTGCAGACCTTCAATGCCAGCAGCAAGGGCATCGACATTTCCGGCGCGCTGGGCGACCCGATCACCGCCGCGGCGGATGGCCTGGTCAAGTACAGCGGCAATGGGGTGCGCGGCCTGGGCAACCTGATCATCGTCGAACACCAGAATGGCTTCATCACCGCTTACGCGCATAACCGCGCCTTGCTGGTGAAGACGGGCCAGAACGTCAAGCGCGGCGCCAAGATCGCAGAGCTGGGCCAAAGCGACACCACGTCGCCGCGCCTGCACTTCGAAATCCGTCGCCAAGGCACGCCGGTCGACCCGATGCAGTACCTGCCCGCCAAATGACGCCAACCCTGGTATTCGACCTTGAAACGATCCCCGACGCCGATGGGCTGCGCAAGCTCAACGGCTGGGGCGCAGAGGTCTCCGACCAAGAAGTGGTCGAACGCGCGCTGACCGCGCGCCGCGAAGCCGTCGGCCACGATTTCCTGCCGCTGCACCTGCACAAGGTCGCGGTGGTGGGCTGCGTGTTCCGCGATGACCAGGGGTTCCGCGTCAAGACGCTGGGCCAGCCCGATGATCCCGAAGCCGCCTTGCTGGCGGGCTTCTTCAAGACCATCGAGCGCTACACGCCCAAGCTGGTGAGCTGGAACGGATCGGGTTTCGACCTGCCCGTCCTGCATTACCGCAGCCTGATCCTGGGTGTGCCTGCGCCGCGCTACTGGGACATGGGCGAAGAAGACCGCGACTTCAAATTCAACAACTACATCGCCCGCTACCACACGCGCCATCTGGACTTGATGGACGTGCTGGCCAAGTACAACGGCCGCGCCAACGCGCCGCTGGACGACTTGGCCAAGCTGTGCGGCTTTCCCGGCAAGCTCGGGATGGACGGCAGCAAGGTCTGGGAGGCCTGGAGCACGGGACGCGCCGACGAAGTCCGCGCCTATTGCGAGACCGATGTCGTCAACACGTGGCTGGTGTACTGCCGCTTCCGCTTCCTGCGCGGCGAACTGGACCGTACCGCCTACGACGCTGAAATCGCGTTGGTGCGCGACACGCTGTCCGCCAGCGACGCGCCGCACTGGAAGGAATACATGGCGGCCTGGGACGCGACCTGACCCGTTGCGCAGGGCCGGCAGGGACGAAGCACGGGGCCGCCAAGGCCCCGTCTTCACGTCTGGCGGATGCGCAATCGACTGAAACATGGACGGCGGGGACGAAACCCGGTTGAAACCGGGCGGATCGCACAATGGTCTCGCTTTCTTCACTTTCAGGAGACACAACATGTCCCGATTCGCTATTCGCTCCAATTTGGCCGCTCTTGCATTTGTCGCCGCGACGGGCGGTCTGGTGGCCGGTTCCGTCATGGCTGCGCCGCCGCCTCCCGCTGACGGCGGCCCCGCCGCCATGCACCACGGCCAACCTGGCGAGTTCCACAAGGGCATGCGCGACGGCCTGTTCATCCCCGGCATCGGTCCCGTCTCCAAGGCGCAGGTCGACCAGCTGAAGCTGGATGACAAGCAGCAAGCGCTGTTCAAGACCGCCCAGGACGGCCAGCGCAGCCTGCACGAAGCCATGCGTGCCTCCGGCGGCAAGCGCCACGACCTTTTGAAGTCCCAGTTGGACAGCGGCAAGCTGGATCCGCGCGCCCTGATGGCGCAATCGGATCAGACGCGCGACCAGTTCCGCGCGCAGGGTCAGCAGGTACGCGACCAGTGGCTCGCCGTCTGGGACAGCCTGAATGACACGCAGCGCGGCCAGGTGACGAAGCTGGTCAAGGACCGCGAAGCCAAGATGCAGGAACGCCACGCCAAGATGGAAGGGCGCCATGGCGGCAAGGGCCGCGGCGCGCCGCCTCCTCCGCCGGCCGCGGGCGACGTTGCTCCGCCGCCCCCGCCCTCGGCCAACTAAGCCTGCCGCACGCGGCGCTGTAAAGCGCTGCGGATGCAAGCGAAACCCCGGACGCGCATTGCGCGGACCGGGGTTTTTTATTGTGGGCGCAGGACCGGCGCTCCAATGTGGCGCAGATTCCCCGTTTTGACGCACGCGCCGCAAGGGGCGGCGGAGCCCTTGCACGCTTCTGGTGCACGGCAATACGGATTCAACAGCCCGACAGCCGATTGTCACCCGCTTGAAACCTGGCACGGACATTGCTTATTGGAAAGTGAGCCGGTAACCCACCGCAGCAAAGCCGGTCAGAGGGATGCGCCGCGAGGCCGTCCTCCTCCTCGTTAAATCCGATCAGGACTCCGCACCATGAAGAAGACGTTGCTAGCCTTGCCTTTTGCGCTTGCCGCTTGTTTCGCCTCGACGGCCCAGGCTGAACCCACCGATCTGGGGGGCGGTTTTTCTCTTAGCGGCAACGCCACCATTGCCAGCGACTACCGGTTCCGCGGCTACTCGCAGACCGACTTCCGTCCTGCCGTGCAGCTGGGTATCGACCTGACCCACAGTTCCGGCTTCTACCTGGGCAACTGGAACTCCAACGTCTCCAACTTCGTGTTCACCGACGGCAACCTGGAAATGGATTTCTACGGCGGCTGGAAGGGCGACGTCGGCGGCGGCTTCACGCTGGACGCCGGGGTGCTGCACTACTACTACCCGGGCTCCAGTTCGCCCAAGGGCGGCAACTACAACAACACCGACCTGTACGTGGGCGCGTCCTACGGCAACTACTCGCTGAAGTATTCCTACACGCCCAGCGACTTCTTCAGCACGCCCGACAGCAAAGGCACCTGGTACCTGGACGGCACGGCCACGTTCGATCTGGGCGATGGCTGGGGCCTTCTCGGCCACTTGGGCTATCAGAAGCTGAAGAACCAATCGAACATGGACGGCGATTCGATCGGCCATTACGTTGACTACAAAGTCGGCGTGACCAAGGACTTGAAGGGCTGGGTGCTGGGCCTGGCCGCGGTCGGCGCCACCAAGGACAACTGGCTGCCGACCAAATACGGCCACCCGTCGGGCCGCCTGGGCGCGGTCTTCTCGGTATCTCGCGCGTTCTGAATCGAAATCCGTGGCGGCGCCTTGAAAACGCGCCGGCCTTTTGGGGAATTGATGGAGACTGCCTGATGGGCAGTCCCCATCAATTCCCCTTTTTTTATTGTTGCGGCGGTGACGGCCTGACGCTGCGGTGTTCCCGGTAGGCAGCCGCGATCGTGCGCAGCGCGTCGCGCGACCGCGAGTCCGTCAACGTCGAGTGCAGTGTGATGCGCGACGCGGGCAGGGCGGGCAGCGAAAAACGTTCGCCCACTTCGATCGTATCGGCCGGCGCCAGGCGGCATGCCAGGGCGCCGATCGCCAAGCCGGCCGAGACCGCAGCCATGACGGCATAGCCGCCGCCTACGAAGACCTCGTTCCACGCGATCTCGTGCCGGTCCAAGGCCAGGATCGCCGTGTTGCGGACCTGGCAGCAAGGCATCAAGGCGGCCAGCCTGAGCGGTTCGCCCGCGCGCCATTCAAAGCTCGGGGCGGCGAACCAGCCGAAATGCTCGGGTCCCAGGTCTTCGCCGTCGCGGCGGTCATCTTCCTGGCCGACGATGACGGCTTCCAGGTCGCCGTTGTCGAACGCGTCCAGCAGCGTGTGCGAATTGTCCAGCCGGACCTCGATGTTCAACGCCGGATCGCGTTCATGCAAGCGGGCCAGCAAGGACGGGGTTTCGGGCCCCGCAATGTGGGAGGCGATCCCCAGCCTGAAATGCCGCCGCTCGGCGTCCAGGAGCGCCAGCGCGCGGTCATGCGCGGCCAGGAATTCGCGCGCCCCGTTCACGAAGATCGCGCCCTGGGCCGAAAGCCGCACGTGCCGCGGCGTCCGTTCGATCAATTTGTGGCCCAGCCGGTCTTCCAAGCGCTTGAGCCTGACGCTGATCGCGCCCTGGGTCGTGCCCAGGGCATCTGCCGCTTTCGTGAAACTTCGAAACTCCGCGATGCTCACGAACGCCTGGACGGCGTCCACATCCAGCGTGGGCTTGGTCATGATCTATCCGAAATTGTTATCTCTGATATATCCAAGCATAGCATTGCGGAATAGATGTGCCACGCCTACCATGCGTGCACCTTAGTCTGGATGTTCACTCATGACCGCCGTCTCTTCGCGCCGGGGCAAGCTCGCCCTGGCCGCCATCTGCCTTTCCGCACTGATGCTGGGCCTGGAAATATCCAGCGTGCCGCCAGTCCTGTCGACGATCGAGCACGCCATGGGGGCCAGCTTCAGGCAGCTGCAGTGGGTGATGGCCGCCTATACCATCGCGATGACGACCATCCTGATGGCCACGGGCACGCTGGCCGATCGCTACGGCCGCAAGCGGCTATTCATGGTCGGCATCGTCGCCTTCGGCGTGACCTCGCTGGTGTGCGGGCTGACTGCAGACATCCAGATCCTGATCGTGGCGCGCTTTCTTCAGGGGCTGAGCGCCGCGATGATGCTGATCTGCCAGGTGGCGATCCTGTCCAGCCAATTCCGCGATGGGCGCGAACGAGGCGCCGCGTTTTCGTGGTGGGGCATCGTCTTCGGCGTTGGCCTGGGCTTCGGGCCGATCGTGGGCGCCGCCATCCTTGCGCTGGCGAGCTGGGAATGGGTTTTCCTGGTTCATGGCGTTTTGGCGGTGATCACCTTGGCCATGGCCTACGCGGCGGTCGAGGAATCGCGCGATCCGCAGGTGCGGCCGCTGGATATCGCAGGCATCCTGACGCTTTCCGTCGCAGTGTTCTGCCTGGTGCTGTTCGTCACGCAAGGCCCGGTGCTGGGCTTCGCAAGCCCGGTGGCATTGGGCATCATCGGCCTGTCGATCGCCAGCTTCATCGGGTTCATCGCCGCCGAGAAAAGCAGCCGCCACCCCATGATCGATTTCGCCGTGTTCCGCAACCGCAACTTCTCCGGCGCGCTCGCGGGTTCGGTAGGGATGAACCTCAGCTTCTGGCCATTCATCATCTATCTGCCGATCTATTTCCACGGCGGTCTGGGCTACGACAGCGTGCAGACCGGCATGGCGCTGCTGGCCTATACCTTGCCCACGCTCTTCATGCCGCCGGTCGGCGAAAAGCTGTCCCTGCGGTATCACCCGGGCTTCGTGATTCCCGTGGGCTTGAGCCTCATCGGCGCAGGCTTCATCCTGATGCTGGCCGGTAGCCATTCTTCGGAACCGGGCTGGTGGATCCTGCCGGGCTGCGTGATTGCCGGCACCGGCCTTGGGCTGACGAACACGCCGGTCGCCAACACGATCACGGCCGCGGTCTCGCGCGAGCGGGCCGGGATGGCGTCGGGGGCCGACATGAGCGCACGGATGACCTCGCTGGCCTTCAGCATCGCCTTGATGGGCTTGGTGCTGGTCGAGGGTGTCATGGCGCACCTGACGCAAGCACTCTCGGCGTCTGACGGGCCGGGGCTGCGCCTGTTCGCAGAGAAGATTGCCGCCGGCCTCCTGGCCGCGCTTGACGGCGAGGCGCTGTTCTCGCACGTTAGCCAAGGGGCGGGCGCGTTGCAGACCGCGCTCTTGTCCGGCTTCGGATGGGTCATGGCGTATGGCGCCGGCAGCGCGTTCGTTTTCGCCGTGATCAGCCTGCTGGCGTTCTCCCCCTGGACGGCCCGCGTGTCGCCTGATTCCGCGCTCACGTTGCGGGAAACTCGATAATTGCCTTTAATGGTCGCGCCATCGGCATCGCGCACGGGTATATTTGCGCGGTGTTAACCCATGCCGCCACCGGGGCGGCAGGCTATTCAAGGAGCTTTGAGCGCAGTGACCATCGATTTCGAAGAATCAATCAAGCCTTTTTCCTGGATGGAATACGAAGGCAGCTTTTCAGTCATCCTCACCGTTGGGGAGTACAAGGAAGAGGTCTTCCGCCGCCGCAGGCAAGAGGGTTTTGTGGGTTCGGGCTACGACTGGGCGTCATTGGCGCTGGTCTTTCTAACTGAAAAAATGCCCGAGCTTTCTGAACAGATTGATTTTGATCCCGAAGCGGACACGTTCTGCGCCTATTCTTCCGACAGCGAAGCGGTGAAGGCCTTCATCATCGGCTTCAAGGCCGCATGTGAAGACTGGAGGCAGATCCAGGACCTGTTTTCCCGGGCTGAATTGGACTGACCTCTGAATGAGTGAGGGTGAGCGTCTCGATGATTGAAACCCGCCTGTTGCGGCAATTTGTCGCCGTCGCGGAAACGCTGCACTTCAATCGGGCGGCAGAGCGCCTGCACATGGCGCAGCCGCCGCTCAGCCAGGCGATCCGCCGCCTGGAAGGCGAGATCGGCGCGACGCTGTTTGAACGGACCAACCGCAGTGTGGCATTGACGCCGGCGGGCGCCGCGTTCCTGGCGTCCGCCCGGCGCATCCTGGATGCGCTGGAAGAAGGCGTGGCGCACACGCGCCGTGTGGCCCAGGGGATGGACGGACACCTCACGCTCACGTTCATCAACATCGCGCCGTACGCGCCGCTGTTGCGCGCACTGCGGGATTTCCGCAACACGCATCCGGCGGTCGCGTTCACCCTCCAGGAGGCGACGACGCATGAACAAGTCCAGGCCCTGGAAGCCGGCCGCGCGGACATCGGATTCCTGCGCACGCCCGGGTCCACGACGCCGACGCTGCGGTTCGAGACCTTGCTGCGCGAACCCATTCATGTGGCCTTGCCGGCGGGGCATCCCTTGGCGGACGATGCGGTGGTGGCGCTGGCCGCGCTGAGAGACGAGCCTTTCGTCGCTTCGCCGCGGCGCTTGGGACAGGGTTTTCACGACCAGTTGATCCAGCTGTGCCAGACGGCCGGCTTTGTGCCGCGGGTGGCGCAGGAAGCGCGACAACTGCAGACGGTGGTGGCGCTGGTGGCCGCGGGCTTCGGCGTTGCGCTGCTGCCTGCATCGCTGGCCCAGACGGCGGGCGGGGATGTTGTCTTCCGGCCCATTGCGGCAGACGCGCCGGCGTCCTTGCTGCATCTGGATCTGTTGATCGGGTGGAATCCCGAACGGGCATCCCCCGTGCGCGACCGGCTGGTCGTTGCGGTGCGCCAAACGCTCGCGCTAGTCAATTAAGACGTTCAGCGTCTTATAAAGCGATAAATAATATATTTTACGGCGTTTGGCAGCCGGCCTAAGCTCGGCACCTCTTTGTCGAGTTAGCGCCTGCCATGCCCATCGCTGTCTATGTCTTTTCCGTCTGCACCTTCGCATTCGGCCTGTCTGAATTCGTGGTGGCCGGCCTGGTGTCGGCGATGGCCGATGGCCTGCACGCCAAGATCGAGGCGGTAGGGACCGCTATCGCCGCCTACGCCTTTGGCGCCGCCATCGGGGCACCATTGATCCCTGCGCTGGTCGCCCATTGGCGCGACCGCCGCACGCTGGCGTGGTCCATGGCCGTCCTGGCCGTGGGCAGCGGCCTGATGAGCCTGTCGGACACCTTGCCCATCCTGCTGGGCGTGCGCTTCGTGGTGGGGCTGGCCCATGGCGTCTTCATGGCGGTGGCGTCGGATGCCGCGACGCGGCTTGTGGATGACGCGCGCGCCGGGCGGGCCGTCGCCGTCGTGTGGATCGGCTTGACGCTGGCGCTGGCGCTCGGCGTGCCGCTGGGCACCTTCCTGGGCAGCATCTGGTCCTGGCGGGCCGTTTTCGCGGCGATCGGCGTGCTGGCCTTGATCGGCCTGGCGGGCTTGCGGTGGTGCATGCCCAGCCACGATGCGTCTTCCGGGCCCGCGGCAGACCGGCCCGGTGCGGGCGCGGGCTTACGGGCCATCGCCCACCCCAAGATGCTGATGAGCGCCGGCGTGGGCGCATTGGTCAGCGTGGCGACTTTCTGCTTTTTCACCTTCGTCTCGCCGTACCTGCTGCAGGTGACGGGGGCGGACGTGCAGCGGTTGAGCGCGGCCATGCTGCTGTTTGGCGTGTGCTCCATCGCGGGTAATCTGCTGGGCGGCTATCTGGTCGACAAGATGGATGCGGACCGCGCGGCGTTGCTGGCGCTGGCCGGGCTGAGCGCGACGTTACTCGCCCTGTACGGGTTCCGGCAGTCCGGCTGGACGGTCGTGGCCTTGGCCGGCGCGCTGGGGCTGGTGTTCTTCTGCATCGTGACGATACTGACCCTTCGGCTGCTGAAGCTGGCGCAACGCCATGTGCCGGAATCCACGGCCGTGGCGGCAGGACTGAACATCGCTTCGTTCAATCTGGGAACGGCGGTGGGCGGCGGGCTGGGCAGTCTGACGATCGCTTGGGCCGGCTTGCCCGCGTTGCCGTTGGCCGGCGCGGCGGCGGCAGTCGCAGCCATGGCGGCGTTGTGGTGGCAATCGGCGCGGTCGTCCGCGCGCCAGCCAGCCTGAAACGCGTCCGTTCGGCAGGGCGGTCCGGCCCCATGAAAGACCATTTTCGCGAATGGCCAGAGTCCTTCTACAATATCGGGTTGCGTGTAATTCTGGACTGCGTGAGATGTCAGACGTTTTGAGTATCGAGTCCCTGGACCTGGAAGCCAGGGGGATCGCCCGTCGCGACGGGAAAGTGGTGTTCGTGGAAGGGGCCCTGCCGGGTGAACGGGTCACCACCGTGACGCTGCGCCGCAAGCCGTCTTACGAAATCGCCCGCGTGGACGAGGTGATGCGCCCCTCGTCGCAGCGGGTCGTGCCGCGCTGCCCGCACTTCGGGGTCTGTGGGGGCTGTGCCATGCAGCACCTGGAGCCCAGCACGCAAGTGGCCATCAAGCAGCGTTCGCTGGAAGACACCTTCTGGCACGTGGGCAAGCTGCGCCCCGCGCTGATCCTGCCGCCGCTGCAAGGCCCGACCTGGGGCTACCGTTACCGCGCGCGCCTGTCGGTGCGGGTCGTGCCGAAAAAGGGCGGTGTGCTGGTCGGCTTTCATGAACGCAAGAGCAGCTACGTGGCCGACATGCGCGAATGCCACGTGCTGCCGCGCCACGTCAGCGACCTGCTGATGCCGCTGCGCGCGATGATCGCATCGATGTCCGCACCCGACCGCATGCCCCAGATCGAAGTGTCGCTGGGCGAAGGCGTGACGGCGCTGGTGCTGCGCCATCTGCTGCCGCTGACCGATGGCGACATCGCCATCCTGCGTGCCTTCGCGGCCGAGCACAACGTGCAATGGTGGCTGCAGTCCAAGGGCCCGGAGACCGTGCACCCCATGGAGCGCGAGCACGGCGACACGCTGGCCTACACGATGCCGGAATTCGGCCTGCGCATGCCGTACCGGCCGACCGATTTCACGCAGGTCAACCACGCCATCAACCGCGCGATGGTGTCGCGCGCGCTGAAACTGCTGGACGTGCAGCCCACCGATCGCGTGGCCGACCTGTTCTGCGGCCTGGGCAACTTCACGTTGCCCTTGGCCACGCAATGCCGCGAAGCGGTGGGCGTGGAAGGCAGCAAGACGCTGACCGACCGCGCGTTCGACGCCGCGTCGCGCCACGGTTTGGCCGACCGCAGCAGCTTTGCCACGCTGAACCTGTTCGAGGTGGATGCGCACTGGCTGCGCAGCCTGGGCTACTTCGACCGCATGCTGATCGATCCGCCGCGCGAAGGCGCGCATGCCGTGTCGCAAGCCTTGTCGGAACTCAATGCGGAAGAGCGTCCCCGCCGCATTGTCTACGTGTCCTGTAATCCAGCCACGCTGGCGCGCGACGCCGCCATCCTGGTGCATGAAGGCGGCTACGTGTTGAAGAGCGCGGGAGTCATCAACATGTTCCCGCACACGGGCCACGTGGAATCGATCGCGGTGTTTGAATCGCTGGATGCGGCAGGCGTGCTGGAAGTGAAGGAACGCGCCCGCCAGCGCGCCATCCAGGCGGCGGCGGATGCCGTGGCGGCGGAAGAGGCCAAGGCCGCCGCAGCCGCAGAGAAGGC
>NZ_DBHKZA010000039.1:1371-5350 GCF_057314935.1 Achromobacter sp. | reverse complement strand
GCCAGCCCCAGGGCTGATCTTGCGCAAGCGGGCCGGGATCCTCCCGGCCCGTTTCTTGTCGGGCTTGCCTTAGTGCGAACGCCCCAGGTTTTCCAGGATCGGGCAGTCGGGCCGGTCGTCCCCGTGGCAGTTGTGCGCCAGGTGCTTCAGGGTGGCAGCCATGTCACGCAGGGCTTCGGCTTTGCGCTCCAATTCCTCTACGTGCCCCAGCGCAATGCGCTTGACGTCCGCGCTGGCGCGGCTGCGGTCCTTCCACAGCGCCAGCAACTCGTTCATCTGCTCCACCGAAAAGCCCAGGTCGCGCGCGCGGCGCACGAAGCGCAACGTGTGCAGGTCGTGGTCGCCGTAGACGCGGTAGCCCGAATCCGTGCGCACCGCCGGGCCGATCAGGCCGATGCTCTCGTAGTAGCGGATCATCTTGGCGGAAATGCCCGAGCTTTTCGCAGCTTCTCCGATATTCATGTCTGGCTCCTTGGGTCAGGCTTGGATGGCGCGCGCAGGGCGCGTGCCGGGCTTTTGTCGATACGAATGCGCAGTGTCGACCTTCCCACTATGGGAAGGTCAATATCCATTCTACGCTTGACCTTGCCATTATGGGAATGTTTAAGCTGTGATTCATGGTGTGCAAAAGGTTGCCCACCGCCTTGAAATTTCCGGAGAAAAACCATGAGCATCGAATTCCAAGTGCCCGACATGACCTGCGGCCATTGCGTGAAGACCATCACGGGCGCGGTGAGCCAGGCGGCGCCGGGCGCGACCGTGGCGGTCGATCTGCCGACGCACCGGGTCACCATTACGGGTACGGACCAGGCCGACAAGCTCGAAGCCGCCATCCGCGACGCGGGCTACGCGCCGACGCGCCTGTAATACCGGCCGCCGGGGACCCGGGTATGATAGGCCTGGTTTTCCGGCGGTTATTTTCTAATTGCCAAAAGCTATCGATCAATTTAGTTTATTAAATTTGATTAATTGATAGTCGCGATTTATCATTCTTTCCATGGTGGTTAAACAAACCCCGCTACCCAAGGAGAGATTGAATGCTGCAAAACCGCGAAGGCCAACGTGTTCCGAACGTAACGTTCCCCGTCCGTGAGGACAACACGTGGAAGAA
The DNA here is from genome assembly GCF_057314935.1 of Achromobacter sp. Taxonomy (NCBI): domain Bacteria; kingdom Pseudomonadati; phylum Pseudomonadota; class Betaproteobacteria; order Burkholderiales; family Alcaligenaceae; genus Achromobacter; species Achromobacter sp. The sequence continues at coordinate 4,239 of NZ_DBHKZA010000039.1, read as the reverse complement.
GGTCACGACCGACGATCTGTTCAAGAACAAGACGGTTGTCGTCTTCTCGCTTCCCGGCGCTTTCACGCCGACCTGCTCGTCGACCCACCTGCCGCGCTACAACGAACTGGCCCCCGCGTTCTTCAACGCCGGCGTGGACAGCATCGTCTGCGTGTCGGTCAACGACACCTTCGTCATGAACGAATGGGCCAAGGACCAGGAATCGGCCAATATCACGCTGCTGCCCGACGGCAACGGCGCCTTCACCGAAGGCATGGGCATGCTGGTCGACAAGAGCGACCTGGGCTTCGGCAAGCGCAGCTGGCGCTATTCGATGTTGGTGAAGGACGGCGTCGTCCAGAAGATGTTCATCGAACCCGAAAAGGAAGGCGACCCGTTTGAAGTGTCGGACGCCGACACGATGCTGGCGCACATCGCCCCGACGGCCAAGAAGCCCGACCAGGTGGTCGTGTTCTCCAAGCCGGGCTGCCCGTTCTGCGTCGACGCCAAGGCGCTGCTGGAAGAAAAGGGCTACGCCCCGATCGAAATCCCGCTGGAGAACAAGGTCCGCGGCCGCGTGATTGGCGCCGTGTCGGGCAAGGGCACCGCTCCCCAGGTGTTCATCAACGGTTCGCTGATTGGCGGCCTGGAAGATCTGAAGGCGCACTTCGCCTGAGTCTGTCAGCCGGGAGCGGGGACGATCCCCGCGCCTGGCCGGCGCAATGGCGCGGTTGCAGGCTGACCGCGCCGTCGCCGCCGGCACGAGCTTCCCTTTTTACGCACCCTTACCGCATTCCTTGCGCGGCCCTTCGCGGGCGCCGCCGGACGGTGTTCGTCCCGAGGATGCGCAACAAGGCGGAACTCGCCTTTGAATCCTTGCTACCCGCAACATGGGGGATACCCAGTCATGAAAACTCTGCACACAGATATCGCCGTCATCGGTGCCGGCACCGCCGGCCTGGCTGCTTATCGCGCCGCAAAAGCGGCGGGCAAGCGCGCGCTGCTGATCGAGGGCGGCCCTTACGGCACGACCTGCGCCCGCGTGGGCTGCATGCCCTCCAAGCTGCTGATCGCCGCCGCGGAAGCTGCTCACAGCGCGGCGCATACGGAAGCCTTCGGTGTGCACGTCAGCGGCGAGATTTCGGTGGACGGCGTGGAAGTGATGGACCGCGTCAAACGCGAACGGGACCGCTTCGTCGGCTTCGTGCTGGAAGGCGTGGAGAACATCCCGGCCGAGGACAAGCTGCGCGGCTATGCGCGTTTCGTGTCCGACACGGTGCTGCGCGTGGACGACCACACCGAAGTGCATGCGGCCCGCGTGGTCATCGCCACCGGTTCGCGCCCTTCGGTGCCGCCGCCGTTCCAAGCCCTGGGCGATCGTCTGGTGGTCAATGACGACGTCTTTGCCTGGGACGACCTGCCGCGCCGCGTCGCCGTGTTCGGCCCCGGCGTGATTGGCCTGGAATTGGGCCAGGCGCTGGCGCGGCTGGGCGTGGACGTGCGCGTGTTCGGCGTCAGCGGCAGCCTGGGCGGCATCAGCGATCCGCAGGTGCGCCTGAACGCCCGCAAGATCTTCCAGCGCGAGTTCTACCTGGACCCGGACGCCCGCGTCCTGGAAACGACCCGCGTCGGCGATGAAGTGGAAGTGCGCTACGTGACGCTGGACAACAGCGAACGCACCGAGCGCTTCGATTACGCGCTGGTCGCCACGGGACGCCGTGCCAATGTCGACGGCCTGGGCCTGGAGAACACGTCGCTTGTGTTGAATGCGCAGGGGGTGCCGGTGTTCGACCGCGAAACGATGCAGGCGGGGGAATCGCCCATCTTCATCGCCGGTGATGCCAATGCGGATGCGCCGTTGCTGCACGAAGCCGCCGACGAAGGCCGCATCGCGGGCGAAAACGCTGCGCGCTTTCCCGAGGTGCGCCAAGGCTTGCGGCGCGCGCCGCTGGCGGTGGTGTTCTCGGATCCGCAGATCGCGCTGGCGGGGCAGGGCTATGGACGCCTGGTGCCGGGTACCTTCGTCATCGGCGAAGTGGATTTCAGCGACCAGGGCCGGTCGCGCGTGATGCTGAAGAACAAGGGCCTGCTGCACGTGTACGCCGACATTGCGACGGGCCGCTTCCTGGGCGCCGAAATGGTGGGCCCCAGCGCCGAGCACATCGGCCACTTGCTGGCCTGGGCAGTGCAGCAGGAACTGACCGTGGCGCACATGCTGGACATGCCGTTCTACCATCCCGTGATCGAAGAGGGCCTGCGTACGGCGCTGCGTGATGCGGCGGCCAAGCTGGCCCGCGCCCGGGAGGCGCTGCGCAGCGAAGAATCGGAAAACGCGACGGCCTGATCCGGGTCGGGAACCGCAAAAAAATGGGCCGCAATGTTGCGGCCCATTTTTATCGGCGGTCTGCTTTAGTCGTCGGACTGCTTCTTCGGAACCGGGAAGGGGTTTTCGCGGTATTGCAGCGTGAAGCCCGCACGCTCGTCCTGACCCAGTTCGCGGGCCAGGTACGGCATGGCTTGCTTCAAGCCTTCGTGCAGCGTCCAGGGCGGATTGATGAGGAACATGCCGCTGCCGTGGAGGCCGTAGCCGTCGATGGTCGCCTTCTTGACGGTCAGGGTGGCGTGCAGCCAGCTCTTGACCTTCAGGTTCTCGAAGTGGCGCGCCATTTCGCTGGCTTCGCGGCGTTGCACCAGCGGATACCAGACGGCGATGGTGCCGGTGGCAAAGCGCTTGACGCATTCCTTCACGGTGATCAGCGTGCGGCGGTAGTCGTGCTTGTCTTCGTACGACGGGTCGATCAGCACCATGCCGCGGCGCGTGGGCGGCGGCAGCAGGGCCTTGACGCCTTCGAAGCCATCATCGCCGTAGATCGTGGTCTGGCGCTGCGC
>NZ_DBHKZA010000039.1:0-1271 GCF_057314935.1 Achromobacter sp. | reverse complement strand
GCCCAGTCGCCTTCCAGGTTGTAGAGGCCTGCGCCGGCGTGGGTGTCCACGACCCAATAGGGCGCGTCCTTTTTGTTGAAGTAATCCAGGGTGTGAACCAGGATGGCGTGCTTGAGCACGTCGGCATGGTTGCCGGCGTGAAAGGCGTGGCGGTAACTGAACACGGGGCGTTCTGCCTCAGGCGGCCGGCCGGATAGCGGCCAGCTCGTCGGTGAAAATGCCGTCGATGCCCCAGTCCAGCAGCAAGCGGGCGCGGTCGGGGTCATTGACGGTCCAGGCCGCGATCCGGTAGCCGGCGGCGTGCACGGCGTCGATCAGTTCGCGGGTTGCGTCTTTCTGGTTGATGTTCAGCGCGACGCAGTCGTATTTGACCAGGCGTTCGCGCCAATCAGCGGGGACTTTCTCCACGAGCAGCGCGCGCGGCAGCTCGGGCGCCACTTCCAGCGCGGCTTGCAGCGCTTCTTCGGCGAACGAGGACAGCAGCGGGGGCGTGCCGGCGCCTTGCCACAACTGCTTGCAGGCCAACGCGACGGCGGCGCCGGTCTCGGCTTCGCGGCCGGGGCAGGGCTTGATCTCGACGTTGCTGGCGATGTGGTTGGCGACCGTGTAGCGGGCCACGGCGGCAAAAGTGGGCAACGGCTCGCCGGCGTAGGCGGCCGAGTGCCAGCTGCCGAAGTCCAGCTGCGCGAGTTCCGCGTACGTCTTGGCGGCCGCCGGGCCGTGCCCGTTGGAGGTGCGGTCGACGTCATCGTCGTGCATCAGCACGAGGACGTTGTCGCTGCTCAGCTTCACGTCGTATTCGAACATCGTGAAACCATGCTCGGCGCCCACGCGCATGGCGGCCAGCGTGTTCTCCGGCGCCAAACGGCCACCGCCGCGGTGCGCGATGTAACGGGAATAGGGCCAGGACGGGAGTTTTGCGGTCATTTTTGGTGTTGCGTGTGCTTCTTATGGACAGGGTTGCAAGGATACTCCTTCTTGCCCCGATGACGCCCGGCACCGGCGCCCCTGAAAGAACGGTCCGAACCCCCAGAAGAACAGCCCAACCCGCAGAAGAACGGTCCGAACCCTCAGAAGAACAGCCCAGCCCGCAGAAGAACTGCCCGAACCCCGAGAAGAATAGCCGCCCCGCCGCCGGGCCGCCCCAAGGCGGGGCAGCCCCCTCGGGGGGCAGCAAGCGAGCGAAGCGAGTGCGGCGTGGGGGCACTTCCCCCCTCCGCCGCCGGGCCGCCCCAAGGCGGGGCAGCCCCCTCGGGGGGCAGCAAGCGAGC
>NZ_DBHKZA010000038.1:0-58513 GCF_057314935.1 Achromobacter sp. | reverse complement strand
GTCGCCCGGAGGTAATAGCGGGAATTTGGATGCGCGGTCACACGCGTCACGGCCAGGAGCAGGAAAAACGGAAGCACCAGAAAGAGCACATCGCGAGTGAAGAGCAGGCACAACAGGACCGGAAGCAAAACCGCCCACCACTGCCGCTTGACGGGTGCGCTCAGATGAACGGTGATGGCAAAACCGATCACATAGAGACCACTGCCCCACAGCATCTGAAAATCCGTACCTGGTCCATACGCGGTCGAGTAGACAGACCCCATGGGACCGAATGTGAAGATCATGTCACGGCCAAACACCAGCCCGCGCTCTACGGCTTCATTGATCGCATAACACCAAGAAGGGTCCAAACCCGCCCGGGGCATCCAAGGAGAAAACGGAATGAACGCAAGGCAAGTCAGCACCAAAGCCACCAACACAATCACTTGCTGCGGCACCGAGCGCTTGAACGATTGCGTGGCAATGAGCTCAGAGGGCTGAATCATTATATTTATATACTCGAATTCAAATTCAATAAAAGGCGCTTTTCAACGAAAGGAAAAGTGCTTATGCCCCAGATAGCTTGTAAAAACCGGCGCGACGATACCGGCAGCATGTGCGATTTCGTGCACAAAGACTTTTACGCCCATTGCCGGAAGAACATACACGGCAAGTCCCATGCTTATCAGCCAAGTCTGCAGCACCGCAAACACATTGACGACGATAAAGAAGAGGATCGACTTATTCGTGGATTGCGTACTTTCCCGGAACACGAAAGCCTTCGCCAGCAGAAAAGCGACGACCATCCCGGTAATGTAGGCAAGGATCACCGCCGAGGAGAAATCCATCCAGCGGTTAAAGAGAATGCGCGAACCGAAGTTCGCCGCGGCAGCGATCCCACCTGTCACGACGAACAGCGTAAATTGCTTGTTCAGGAAAATTTTCATGGCCTACTGCTTCACCACCCGCTTTGCCATGTTCCTGCCGAAGCCAATACTTTCGGAAATTCCCCGATCCTCAGGATAGTAATAGGAAGTATCAGCCGCCCACAGACCGTCGATTGGGAGTTTGGCGTCCGGCACCCCATCCATGTAGCCGGGCTCACAGATTGGCTGGGCGTAGCGATAGCGGCTCGCACGGATATCGAGGAAATCGCTATCCAATAAGGCCGGATTGATTTTCTTCAGATAGCGCTTAACTTTGCCTATGAAGACCTCGTCGGATTCGGAATACTTCGGGTGCTCGCCGGGCATGTAAAAAGGAACATAGACGACATGCTCGCCCAACGGCCGCAGATTTGTGTATTCCACCAGACCAGGAATATCCATCTCAGGATCATTGATGTTGAGCCAGAAGTTTTCCGTCACGGGCTTCTTCAGCTTTGCGATCACGCAAACCACGGCAATGTTCTTCTTATTATTGAACTTGTCCAAAATGGTCTGCGGCAGGTCGGGCATCAGCCGTGAGACGTATGGGAGCGGCACCGTGCTCACAACTTTGTCAAAGGCCTCCATTTCCCCTCCGACCATCACCCCACGGACCTGGCCGTCTTCGATTACGACCTTGCTGGCCGGGGATTTCAGGCGGATCTGCCCGCCGTTGTTGCGAATAGCATCGGCCAAGCCTTGCAACAGCGTCGACGAGCCCCCTTCTAGATAGCCGAGCTTCTCGCGGAACAGGCTGTAGCGCGAACGGCCGATACGCCGGATGCGGCTCCATATCCAAGCGGCGGATAGATTATCGGTGTAGTCGTAGAACTTATAGTCGAACAATCGGCGCCATAAGACTTCATAGGCCTCGGCACCGACCCATCGGCGTATCCACCCCGTGGCCTCCACCCGATCCAGTGGCTTCCAATCATCGCGCTTGACCGACAGGAAGGCATGCAGGCCATAACGGACTTTAGCCACCAGGCTCAGCCCCTTGAACTTCAACAGTGCGATGGGATTTCCCCAAGGCTGCAAACGGTCCTGATACCAATAGCCCATCTTGGTTTCGACCCAGCGCATCTTCCCGGCCAGACCCAACTCTTCCAACACCTGCAGAAACGCTGTGTCGGAAGTGCAGTGGAAATGGTAATAGCGTTCGATATCAAGTCCATTGAAATCGAACGTGGCGGTCATGCCTCCGACGCGGTCATCCGCCTCAAACACCACGGGCTGATGCCCGTCCAAAGCAAGCTGATACGCGACGGCAAGCCCCATTGGCCCCGCGCCCAAGACTGCAATTCGTTGGCCCATGATATTCAAAACTCCAGAACCACTTTGCTGTACACCGGATGATGGAACGTCTCGTCGACCGCCTTGGCAAACGGCGTCGGCGTCACATTGAATATCGCCGGCCAGTCTATGACCTCAAACTCGTCATGTGCCACCAATGCCTTGAGTTGTGCTGCAGTAAACGGCGGATCACGGTCGAACAAGGCGTATATCTTCAGAAGGAGATAGAACAGCCCATATGGAATCTTGAGCAGTGTCGCCTTAGCACCCGTAGAAGACTTGATAGCCCGGATGATATCAATGTAGTCAATCTTTTCCCGGCCAGTTATATTGAATATCTGGGGAGGAATACGCGACTCGATGCAGCTTATTATGATATCGGCGAAATCCCCCGCATAAAGCGGTTGCCGCATGAACTTCCCATTCCCTGGTATCGGGAACACTGGAACGCGCTGCATGAAGCGCGAGAGCCACCCCAGGTGTTTACGGTCGAACCAGCCGAACATGAGCGTCGGACGGAGGATCGGGCACGGAATGCCACTCTCCAGAACCAGCTGTTCCTGCTCCTTCTTCGACCGCGTGTAGAAATCGTCTGCGACGGACTCCACAACTGAAGAGCTGATGTGCACAAGATAAGGCACATCATACTTCTTCACCTGATCAAGAATATTTTTCGTCGACACGACATTATTATTCTCAAACTCGGAATAGTTAATCCCGCCAATTTGCGCCTGCAACATCACTACGGAATCGGCATTTTCGAAATGCCGCTCCCATACGCCGCTTTTGGCCAGGTCAGCATACTCGGCAGTGATCGACGGCTGGGTCTTGCGAAGAATGGCCAGATTCGCTTCATGCTTATCCAGAACGACAATATTCGTGTAACCCCGTTGCTGCAGGCGTGCCACCAGATTCTGCCCCACCAAACCAGCCCCACCGGGCAGCACAATTTTCGCTTCTTTCTTCATGATTTCAATTACCGAATAATAGGGTTGGCACTATTGAAAAGGCTATCCGCCACCAGATGCCAAACACCACGCCCATCTTTTTGGACTAATGATTACTTGACGCCAATTTGGGCAGGCGAGATCTTTCCCAGATCCAGCTGGCACGGCACATCCACACCTACTGCCCTAATCGAAACATCCTTGCCATCGCGTTTCAGATAACCGACAAAGCCAGCCTTGACCGCGGATTTAGATATCGAGGAAGCCAGACCTGCGCGAGAGTTTCCCGTCAACGCAAAGCCAACAACAGAGTTGTTTTCCACGATCTTCACCAACTTCGGCGAGGCACCGGCCTGATCGTTGAATATCCATCCGGAAACCCTCAAATAGCCCGTATCTTCGGGCAGGACAGTGGTCTTTTCCAGATGACCCAAGCATGCAGGCAGGGCTTCCGACGCGACTTCAGCCCCCAGGCCGGCCTTTAACCCGCGATAGGGGAACCTTCCGAACACGGTCAACTCCCTTGCCTGCGCGGCCCTCGCCATTGAGAGCGGCTCTTCCATCTTGGGATAGACCAGCCCAATGTATTCCTGGTCTTTGATTCCCAACTCCAACGCCAAGGCCGCGATCTCCCTGTTCTGCAGCATTTCGGCGTCGCCTCTTGCGGCACGCACTTGGTAGCTGAGCATCAAAACAGCGGCCACGGCGAAAACCAAGACCGCGGCTTTCGCGCTTCGTGCGCTGCGCGACAATCTGCTGTTCAGGTAGAGAATGACGGTGAACGCCAACCATGCCATCAGCGCCGGCGTCGTATAGCGGGAGGAGGTCGCTGATTCCATTCCAAAAATAAGTCGTCCGCCAGCGGTGCCGAAGGCGGAGCCACCGATATAGAGGATGAAGAACAGCAGTGCGATGGATAGGGATGCCTGCCTGGCATTGCGCACGAGGCGTAGCGAAAGCCATGCCGAGCACACAGCCAGCACAGACCCGGCAACCGCGGCCACACCCATTCCGACCACCCCTTTGCCCGCCATGAAGTAAAACGGGCTGCCGAGGTACATCATCGTATAGACGATGAGTCTGAACGGCTGATCCCGCAGGGCATCCGAAAGGTGGCCATGGAAAGGCGGCGGCACGTAGGTGGCGAAATAGGCCGTCAGGCATAGCGCTGCAAGCGCCGCCAACAGGACGATGCGCAGCGCACTCAGGCGAAGCACCACCGCACATATGACCATGAGGGGCAAGGCCAATACCCCGTTGGCCATCGTACCCGTCGCCAATACGCCAAACAGACAAGCCAATGCAAAGTCGGCTGCGTTGTCCTCGCGCTGAACCGAACGGCCAAGCCATACCAGCCCGCACATCGGCAGCAGTTGGGCGAGAAAGAACTGGCTCTGGAATCCCCATGCCAGATTGTTGTCTTGAGACCAGAAGAACAGTGCCCCGGCGATAAACAACGCCAGCGCCTTCCTGGAAGCCGCGCTGCGACCGCCATTGTCGGTATCGCGCAACACGATCCAGAACACCCAGATCGCCGCCGCGACGATCACGTAGTTCATGATGATCAGAAAAACGCTGACTCCGCCGAAGTACCGATAATCCAGCCAGAAAAGCACCCTGGATAGCAATACTCGGTGCTCGTTATGCTGTCGCCACCAAGCAGACGCAATGCCATCCTGGGTGTCCAGATAGAATTGCAGCGTGCCATCCCACATATCCCAATGAGGAATGGGCGAATACATGCGGATCGCCCCGATAACGGCCAATACAGTCATGACGACCGCGAACAGGCCAGCCAAAATATTCAAACGCTGGTTCTTCCACATGGCGGTCGGGAATCAAATATCCATCTTGTTGAAGACGAAGCGGGGCAGGTTGCGGATAACCAGCATGATTACAGCCCACTTTCCCGGTGCATAGACGACAGGCTTGCCTGCAGCGATTCCTGCGACGATAGTGCCAGCCACGTCCTCGACCCGAGCCATGCGCGCATAGGCGGCGCCCATCGCAACGGTCATCGGCGTTTGCGTTGGACCAGGCTTGATCAAGACGACCTTGACTCGCGTTTTGGCTAATCGGTGCTGTAGTCCTTGCGCATAACGTTCGACAAGGCCTTTCGCTGCTCCATAGACATAATTCGACTTGCGGCCCCGATCACCTGCTACCGAGCCAATCACAGCCAAGGTACCGTGATCTACCTGCTCCATGCCACGCACAAACGCTTCGGCATACATCACTGGGGAAACCGCATTGACATGAAGGGCCTGCTCGCAAACGCTGAGAGTCGTCTGGCATGCAGCTTGATCCGGCAAATTGCCGTGCGCGATCAGTACGAGATCGACCGTCCCTTCTGCCGTGATGGCGTCGACCTGCTCCTCGATCCTCGTCGGATTGACGAAATCGCCAATTACCGTCCGCACATCGGATCGGGGGCTTCGGATCCGCAGATCAGCAGCGACCCCATCGAGTTTTTCCTGGTCACGGCCAATCAGCGTCAGGTCTACCTCTGCATTCGCAACCCATGCCCGCGCGCAATGCTCGGCAATTGACGAGGTAGCGCCCACGATGACGATACGTTTCTTTTTAATCGACACTTTTAATTCCCCATCAGCCGTCGCGAGAGCGCGGAACTCACGCCCGGATCACGGTAGGACAGAAATTTGGTTAATGCGGGATACCCCGCTTCAAACAGCGCCCTCGGCATGCGCGCATCCTTCGCCGGATAAATTCGCCCACCTGCCTCCGCCACAATCGAATCCAGGCGTGAGAAAAGACGATGCGTCGCCGGGCCTTTATTCTGAAAATCCAAAGCCAACGTAACCCCGGGTTGCGGAAAACCCAGCATACCTACGGATGGCTGGCTGCCAAACGTCTTCAATACGGCCAGGAATGAGCCTTCTCCAGAGCGCGAGATCTCACGCAGCATGGCACCGATCGCATCACGCCCCACTGATCGCGGCACGACACTCTGATACTGATAAAATCCGGCGGGACCGTACATGCGGTTCCATTCAAGCAAATTATCCAGGGGATAAAAGAACGGCGCGTAATGCACGACTTCTCTTCCGGCATTCTTCTTCAAATTGAAGTATGCCCAATTGAATGGCCGTAGCGATAATCGATTGACCAGTGAAATCGGCGGCGTGAACGGCATTTTTCTTGCTCGAACCGCCGGGTCGGGACGCACCCCGCCATCGATATGATTGCCGCGCATGAATAGCCCTTTACCCTCTTTGGATAGGCAGTCGATCCACGCGACGGTGTACTCCCAATCATGCTCGGCACCATCCGCCAAGACAAAAAACTCGTCAAGCGTGCGGTACGCCTGCGTCTCCGTGACCAGCCAGGGGCCAGCCACGCGCCGCAACTGTAGCTCTGCAGCCAGAATCACCCCCGTCAGGCCCAATCCACCTATGGTCGCGGCGAACCAATCTTCGTTGGCCTGAGGCGAACACTCTATGCGCTCGCCATCTGTGCGCTGGAGGACCAGGCGAACGACGTGATGGCCAAACGTTCCCAAAATGTGATGGTTCTTGCCATGGACTTCATTCGCAATCGCGCCGCCTACGGTAACGATCTGCGTACCAGGGGTGACGGGCAGCATCCAACCTCGCGGCACCGCCAATTGCTGGATATCTTGCAGCAGCACCCCCGCCTCGCAATAGACACGACCTGTAGATTCGTCAAACGATAGGAATCGGTCCAGACCCGACATTCGCCATAGGGCGCCATCGGGATTGAGGCAGGCGTCGCCATAGCTACGTCCCATACCGAATGCGATACCCGGCGTAGTTTGTCCAAGTTGCTGCGCGATACGCGAGCGATCGGACAAGTCGTAGACGACATGGGGGCGCCTATCCAGGCGCCCCCAGGACGAAACCGTCACCATGGCTGCATCACCGTGCCCAGCGTCAATACCGCGACAAAGACCACGCCAGCGCACAAGCTGGCTTTGTCCTTCACCGCGAATACCAGAGGATCGTCGTGCATATTTCCCCGGTGCGCCTGCATCCACATCCAGCTTACCCAAAAGAGCATGACAGGGACGGCACCCCATACTATCTCGGGCATCTGATAGAGCGTCAGCACTTGGGCACTGTTCAAATACAACGCCAACACCAGTACCGACGCATAGCCGGCGGTAATACCCAAAGTCTGTATCAAAGGAGCATCAGACGTGTAATAACCGCGTCCATGCACCTTTTTCTTTCCGCTAAGAATCTGGACCTCCAGCTCTGCATACCGTTTCACGAAGGCAAGCGACAAGAAGAGGAAGACGGAAAAGGCGAGCAACCAGAAGGACAGAATCAACCCCGCTGCGGCAGCGCCGGCGATAATCCGCAGGGTATATAAGATCGCCAACACCAGGCAATCCACGAGCATGAGCCGCTTCAGGCCCCATGAATATGCGCAGGTCAACAGGAAATAGGCTGTCAACCAGGGAATGAACGCCCCCCCTACAAAGAAAGCAAGCAGGTAGCTCGACGCCAACAGCAACGGCGCCAGCAACACCCCGTGCCAGATCGGGACCGCGCCACTCGCAAAAGGGCGGGTCCGCTTGCGCGTATGCTGGCGGTCACTCTCCAAGTCGAAGAGATCGTTGGCAATATAGACTGCCGACGCACACAGGCTGAACGAAATGAAAGCAACGATCAAGGACAACCAAGTGTCCATATCGCTCAGTTGATGCCCGGCGATGAAAGGGACGAACAACAGCACGTTCTTCATCCATTGATGCATGCGCAGCACTCGGCGCCATACCCTCACGCCGTGCTTTACGGGCGGGAACACCGTTTCGACTTCGCAGCACTCCGCTGCCTTGGCTGGCAGGTCGGCCTTTGCATTGACCACAATGGCCCGACGAGCCTTACGCCAAACTGCAAGATCAACAGATGAATTTCCCGCATAATCGAATCCACCACGGCCAAACCGCGACTCGAGCGAATCGGCTTTATGGGAGCCCGAAAGATTTATGTTCCCGTCGCTTGCCATCACCTCGTCGAAAATGCCCAAGTGTGCGCCGATGGCTTCAGCGATCGAACGATCCGACGCAGTGCACAGGATGAGAGTCCGCCCTTCTTTTTTCTGTTGTTTTAACCAATTCAACAGTTCTTCGTTATAAGGCAGCGACTCCGGATCAAATACCAACGAGCTTGCCAAACGCTGTTTGAGCACGGCCTTGCCCTGCGCTAACCATTTAGGTACGCACAACACGCTTCCAGGCCTATCGCGCAGAGCACGCAATGCCGACTCATGCAGCATATCGGTCTTGATCAGGGTGCCATCCAGATCGATTATCAGCGGCGGGGAAAAGCTCAAAAATAACTCCTACACACAGTCCATTGAAAACCATATGGATAGGCAAATAAGCCGCGCCACATTATCAATACTTTGCTAAAAAACTTGAACTTTGGATATAAAACAGGACGGCTTCTTCGTATGCCTGGAAAGCATCAAGGATGAAACGGCCGACCGGCTTGGCGGCATACCTTGGAGGACGGATTCGTCTGCCCCGGCAAAAGGCCCTGCATGTTAACGCCAAAGCGTGCATTCAGGCTGAAATGCACCTAAAACGCAACTAGGAAAACCCTATTCAACCAGTAATGGGCAAATATCCAGACGCCACGTCCAAGCGGTCCGAGACGGCGTCAACTCACGAAAAAGGGGCTGCCAATGCAGCCCCTTTCTCGTGATTCAGCGCTCTGCCGCCTTAATTCACCCCAGCCGCATGCGCCTGCTCGTCCGCGTGATACGACGAACGCACCATCGCGCCGACGGCCGCGTGCGAGAACCCCATTGCATAGGCTTCACGCTCGAACATCGCGAACGTGTCCGGGTGCACGTAGCGCAGCACGGGCAGGTGGTGCTCCGACGGTTGCAGGTATTGCCCGATCGTCAGCATGTCCACATTGTGCTCGCGCATGTCGCGCATGACTTGCAGGATTTCTTCGTCCGTCTCGCCCAGGCCCAGCATCAGGCCGGACTTGGTGGGCACTTCCGGGTGCAGCTTCTTGAATTCGGCCAGCAGCTTCAACGAGTGCAGGTAGTCCGAACCCGGGCGGGCCTGCTTGTACAGGCGCGGCACGGTTTCCAGGTTGTGGTTCATGACGTCCGGCGGGCCGGCGTTCAGGATCGCCAGCGCCCGGTCCAGGCGGCCGCGGAAGTCAGGCACCAGCACCTCGATGCGGGTGGTGGGCGACAGTTCGCGGATGTGCGTGATGCAATCCACGAAGTGGGCGGCGCCGCCGTCGCGCAGGTCGTCGCGGTCGACCGACGTGATCACGACATAAGACAGCTTCAACGCGGCGATGGTGCGCGCCAGGTTCTCGGGTTCTTTGGTGTCCAGCGGGTCGGGGCGCCCATGGCCCACATCACAGAACGGGCAACGGCGCGTGCACTTGTCGCCCATGATCATGAACGTGGCCGTGCCCTTGCCGAAGCATTCGCCGATGTTCGGGCAGGACGCTTCTTCGCATACCGTGTGCAGATTGTGCTCGCGCAGGATGCGCTTGATGTCGTAGAAGCGCGAGCCGGGCGCGGCGGCCTTCACGCGGATCCACTCGGGCTTCTTCAAGCGTTCGGCGGGGACGATCTTGATGGGGATGCGTGCCGTCTTGGCCTGCGATTTCTGCTTTTGCGTCGGATCGTAGGCCGAGTCCGCGGGCGCGGCGGCGGATTCGTTCGAGGGAACAGGAGACTCGGCGAGCGTAGACATTGGGCACCTTCGAAACCAGGGCGCAAGAGGGCCCGGTCTGAGACAAAAGAGGCATTTTACCCCCCCGCGCCGGGATCCGCCGCGAACGGTGCCTGCCCCAGGGCGCCGCCTGCCCGTCTGGGTTATCGTCACGCCTGACGAATCCCCTAAATTCCCCATGTCTTCCCTGCCTACGTTGCGCCCCGTCGCGCTCATCGCGCCTCGCCTGGATGCCGGGCCCGTCGCCCGCGCCATTCAGGCCTGCGCCGAACGCCTGGCGCCCGCCGGCTATTACCTGGCCGCGGGCCCCTGGCATGACGCCGCCATGCTGCCCCAATTGGCCGTCCTGCGCCCTGCCGCCGCGCTGGTCGTCGGCCCGCTGGACGAACCCGCCCTGCGGGCCGGCCTGGCCGCGCTGGAAATACCGGTGGTGGAAACCTGGAGCGCCTCTGCCCGACCGCTGGACAGCGCCGTCGTGGTCGACAACGAGGAAGCCGGACGCGCGGCGGCGCGCCATCTGGCCGAAAAGCGCCATGCCATGGTGGCCTGCATCAGCGCCGACAATCCGTGGGAGCGGGCGCGGCGCGACGGTTTCCTCAGTTCGGCCGCCGCGCTGGGCCTGGACCGGGTCGCCGATATCGTGCAGCCTGAAGTGCAACAGATGAACGACGGCCGCATGGCTTTCCTGCGGCTGCTGGCCACCAATACGATCTTCGACGCGGTGTTCTGCACATCCGACCTGCTGGCCGCCGCCGCAGTCTCCGAAGCGCACAACCGCGACCTGCACGTGCCGCAAGACCTGGCGGTGCTGGGGTTCACGGACGATGGCAGCGCGGCGCAATGGGCGCAAGGCCTGACGACGCTGGGCGTGGATGCCGCCGACCTGGGCAGGCGGGCGGCGCAACTGCTGCTGGATCGGTTGGCCGGCGTTCGCGGCGTCGGTCAGGGCGACACGCTGGAAGCGGTGTTCGAAACTCGATTGAGCACGTAGGATGGATGTCGCGCAAGAGACCGTGCGAAAACACGGTATGACCAGCGCGCGCCACCCATCAGGCAGCGGCCGCCGCGGCGCGCTTCGTCACACCTCGTACAGCGCCGGAAATCCGCAGTCCTGCAGCATGGCGTTGGCTTCTTTCAGAAACGCCGGGGTCGACGTTTCCGGCACGCGGACGAGCCACTGCACCGCTTCTTCCTTCTTGCCACGCAGCAACAGCAGGCGTCCCAGGTGGAACATGCCCCGGAAGTCGCCGCCTTCGGCCGAGCGCTGGTAGCAGTCGAAAGCGCGTTCCAGGTCTTGCTCGACCACGTCGCCCGCTTCATAGAAGCGTCCGACTACGCCGATCGACTTCACGTGGCCGGTCTGCGCCGCCTGCTGGTACAAGGCCAGCGCCGCAGCCTTGTTCTGCGTGACCCCGCCCCGGCCGCTGCGCAGCATGTGGGCGTAGTTGTACATGCCCCAATCCAGCCCGCGGTCGGCGGCCAGCCGGAACCAGTAGGCGGCCACCGTATCGTCCTGCGGCACGCCCCAGCCGTTCTCGTAGCAGCGGCCCACCATGTTGATGGCCATCGGGTGATCGGCATTGGCGGCGCGTTTGAACCACGCCAAACCGTCTTCAGGCTGGCGCTCAACGGCCACGCCGTCCAGCAGCATCTGCCCGTAGATGGTTTGCGCTTCGACCAGACCGAGTTCGGCGGCCGCCCGGATCCAGGCGGCGTATTCTTCCGCCGGCCCCTCGCGCAGGCGCGCCAGCTGTTCCGGGGACGTCGCGGCGACGTCCGCTGCGCTGAATGTCTTCATGTCGGGTTCCTTGCGCGGCGCCAGGCAGCCGCCAGATTCTGCGCCAGCGCATCGCCCACGTCGACAGGCGTGCGCTGCACGCCACAGGCCGCCATGTCGACGGTGCGCAGCCCTTCGTAGCCACAGGGGTTGATGCCCAAAAAGGGCGACAGGTCCATCGCCACGTTCAGCGACACGCCGTGATAGGCCCGCCCGTTGCGGATCTTGATGCCCAACGCGGCGATCTTGGCCAATTCGCCGCCATCAGGGTCGGGCACGTATACGCCCGGCGCGCCGGGCTTGCGGCAAGCGCCGTCGACGCCCTGCTGGGTCAGCGTGTCGATGACGGCGCCCTCCAGCAGGTTGACGTATTCCTTCACGTACATGTCCACGCGGCGCAGGTCGAACAACGCATATGCCATTACCTGGCCAGGCCCGTGATAGGTCACCTGGCCGCCGCGGTCGCAGTGGACGATGGGAATATTGCCGGGGTTGAGCACGTGCTGCGGCAGGCCGGCCTGGCCCAGGGTGTAGACCGGCGCGTGCTCACACAGCCAGATCTCGTCAGGCGTATCGGCGCCGCGCTGGTTGGTGTACGCCTGCATTTCCTGCCAGACCGGCAGATAGTCCGCCGGCCGCGCGAGCCACTTGATCACGGCGATCCTGCTTACAGAACGATGGACACCATCGGGTGGCCGTGCAGCGCCTGGTAGAGGCTGTCCAACTGTTCGCGCGAGGTCGCGCGCACGGTGAAGGTCAGGCCCATGTAGTTGCCGCCCTTGCTGGGGCGCATCTCAACCGTGGCGGCGTCGAAACCCGGGTCGAACTTCAGCACGACTTCCGTCAGCGTCTGCGCGAATTCGGGATGGTGCTTGCCCATGACCTTGATGGGGAAGTCACTGGGATATTCGATAAGCGATTCTTCGGGCGGAATATGCATGATTTGCCTAGAGTGGGTGTTGCCCCTGAATGTTCTTATATGGGGGCAAACGGTGCGTTGGCAAGTGTCCGCTGGATGCTGGACGGCCCGGAGGGCCGCCCGGAACAACGGTCTACAGCGCGGCGATGCGGGCATCATAACCCGCACGCAATTGCTCGAAAACGGGGCCGGGCTTGCCGGATCCCACGGGTTTGCCGTCCAGCGACACGATCGGCAGCACTTCCTTGGTGGCCGACGACAGCATCAGTTCGTCGGCGGATTCCACCTCTTGCCGCGTGATGCGGCGCGCCTCGAAGGGCACGCCCGCCTCGGCCGCCAGCTCGCCCATCAGGCCATAGCGGATGCCTTCCAGGATCAGGTTGTTCTTCGGCGGAGCCAACAGCTTGCCGCCCGAGACCACCCAGATGTTGGTGGACGACCCTTCGGTCAGGTAGTCGTCACGGAACTGCACGACTTCGTCTGCGTCGGCGTCCACAGCCTGCTGCTTGGCCAGCACGTTGCCCAGCAGCGACACCGACTTGATCTCGCAGTGCAGCCAGCGCTCGTCGGGAATGCTGATGGCGGTCAGGCCTTGCGCGCGCTGCGCGGCCGACGGCGGCGCCCACGGCGAAATCATGCCGAACACGGTGGGCGTGACCGGCGTGGCCGGGAACTGGTGGTCGCGACGGGCGACGCCGCGCGTCACCTGCAGGTACACGATGCAGGTCTCAAGGTTCGTGCGCGCCAGCAACTGCTCGATCAGGTTGACCCAGCCTTCGCGGTCGAAAGGCTGTGCGATGCGCAAGGCGGCCAGGCTGCGGTCCAGCCGATTCAGGTGCTCCGCCATGCGGAACGCGTTGCCCTGGTACACGGGGACGACTTCGTAGATGCCGTCGCCAAAAATGAAGCCGCGGTCAAGGACGGAGACCTTGGCCTCGTCGACACGCAGGAACTCACCGTTGAGATACACCTGGCTTTCGCCCGGCACGCCCGGAATCATGAGGCACTCCTGTCAAATAGCGAAGGACGAACCGCCCGGTCCGTCCCAGAATGGAAAAAGGGCGTTTCGCGCACGAAACGCCCGCTGCCAGCATACACCCGTGGCCGCGCCCGTGGCGCGCCCGCTTACTGGAACCAGCGCTTGACGGTGTCGACCATGCGGCCGAAGAAGCCCGCGCGTTCGACGGCGTCCTGCACCACCAGCGGTTCGGTGCGCAGCACCTTGCCATCCAGCGTGAACTGCAGCGTGCCGACCTGCTGGCCCTTGGCCAGCGGGGCGATCAGCGGATCCGTGCGCTGCGCCACCGGCTTCAGGTCGCCGGCCTTGCCGCGCGGCACGGCGATCGACACCGGGTTGGGCGGGCCCAGCTTGACGTTTTCAGCCGTGCCTTCCCAGACGCGCGCATCGATGCCCGGCTGGCTCTTGTCGAACAGCTTGACGGTGTCGAAGTTCTGGAAGCTCCAGTTCAGCAGCTTCAGGCTTTCTTCGGCGCGCGTGGCCTCGCTGTCCGTGCCCACCACGACCACCAGGATGCGGCGGTCGCCGCGCACGGCGGTCGACACCAGGCAGTAGCCGGCCGAGTCGGTATGGCCGGTCTTCATGCCGTCCACCGACGGATCGGCCCACAGCAGGCGGTTGCGGTTGGGCTGAGTGATCTTGTTGTAGGTGTAGCTCTTCTGCTTGTAGTAGTGGAAGAAGTCCGGGTGGTCGGTGATCAGGTGCGACGACAAGGTGGCCAGGTCGCGCGTGGACGTCATGTGCTGCGGGTCGGGCAGACCGGTCGCGTTCATGAAGTGCGTGTTCTTCATGCCCAGGCGCTCGGCTTCCTGGTTCATCAGCGACGCGAAGGCGGCTTCGCTGCCGCCCACGGCCTCGGCCAGCGCCACGGAGGCGTCGTTGCCCGACTGCACGATCATGCCCTGGTTCAGCTCGTCGACGGTGACGGGCTTGCGCGGTTCGATGAACATGCGCGAGCCGCCGGTACGCCAGGCGTGCTCGGACACGGGCACGGTCTGCTCCAGCGTCAGGCGCTTCTCATCCAGTGCGTTGAACACGACGTAGGCCGTCATGATCTTGGTCAGAGAGGCCGGCTCGACCTTCATGTCGGGGTTGGAGGCGGCCAGCGTCTGGCCGCTGTTCACGTCGATCACGATCCAGGCCTTGGCCGCGATGGTGGGCGCCGGCACGGACGACACGTCACCCACCGGCACCGCACCCGAAGCCGTCGGGGCCGGCGCCGTGGCGCCTGCCGCGGCGGGCGCGGCGGCGGGAGCCTGTTGCGCCCAGACCGGCATCGAGGCCGCGAGCATCGCCGACAGCACCGCGCCAGACAGCAAGCGGCGGGTCAAGACAACGGGGGATTGAGCGGAGTAAGGCAAATTCTTCATCGGCAACGTGGGTCCAGGAAAGACGCCCGCCGGCGCGGGGCTAATGGCTGACAATTATAGGCAGCCCATTGGACCGGTCCGCCCCGCGCAGGGTTCCGCAGGCATTTAAATCATGCAACCTGATGCAACCTGCGGCCCCGCCGCAACGATCGTTCAGTCCAGGGCGACCTTCAGGCGGGCCTGCACCAGCTGGCGCAGCACCAGCAGCTTGCCGTGGAAAAAGTGCGACGCCCCCGGCACCACCACCACCGGAATCGAACGTGGCCGCGCCCAGTCCATGGCTTCGGACAATGGCACGACTTCGTCTTCTTCGCCATGCACCATCAGCGTGTCGTCAGGTACCTGCACTTCATGCGACTGGAAGCGGTTCACGGCGGGCCCCATCAGCATCAGCGCCGCCGGCAACACCGCGTCGCCAGCCTCGGCCAGCGCCGCATAGGTCTGTGCGGCGACCGCTGTGCCGAAGGAAAATCCGGCCAGCACCCACGGGGCCTCGGCCAATTCAGGGTGCAGTTCACGCATCTGCGCCACGACGGCAAGCATGTCCTGCGTTTCACCGACCGATTTGTCGAACGCGCCTTCCGACAGGCCCACGCCACGGAAGTTGGGGCGCACCGCCACCAGGCCGTGCTGCACGCAAGCGCGCGAAAGCGTGGTGACCACCTTGTTCTCGCGCGCGCCGCCTTGCAGCGGATGCGGGTGCAAGACCAGGGCCCAGCCGCGTGGCGTGCCGGCAGGCCAGTCGACGGCGCAATCGATGCGGCCGGCGGCCCCGGCAAAGGCGTGGGTATCAGTACGTGCGGACATGGCAGGACTCAGCGTGCGAAAAAGGAATCGATGTTAACCGCCCGGCCGGGGCGTGGCGGCGGGCGTGGCGGGAACGCTGGCCAGCCATTGCGCCAGTTGGTCGGCGGCCTCGTCGGTGGCCTGCCGCAATGCCGCGACACCGCCCGCGGCATCCTGCGTGCCCGCTGGCACCCGCACCTGGATGCGTTTCTGGTCGACCACGGCGCGGCCGTTGACCAGCACCGCCTGCAGCAGGATGCGGCCTTCGCTGGACTGGCCGTCTTCGGCGTACACCTGCTCGAACTGCATCAAGGACAGCTGCAACTGCGGCATCTGAAGGTTGACGCGATCAGCCAGCACCGCCCCCTGGCGCGACAAGCGGTCCGTGATGCGCTGGCGCACCAGTTCGGACGGCGACGAGGCCCAGCGGTACGTCGCGTAGGCCTTGGGTGCGGCGCTGTCGCCCACCCGCCAGATCACGCTGGTGTCCGACAGCGCCGGCACCGCCTGCAGGTTCAGCGCGATGGGCGCGCGCGCCGGCAATGCCGGCACGGGCGTGGAGTCCAGGCCCAGATCGAACACGGAGGGCGGCGCCCCAACGCGGCCGATGCCGCAGCCCGCCAGGGTCGTGGTCACGGTCAGGGTAAGGATCAAAACGGCGTGGCGCATCTTCATTTGGGCTGTCTCCCGAAGCCGGCGAATCCGGCCTCGCCGGGTCCGGGCGCAACAGGCGCCGGGCCGAACAAGAACGATTGCGGCGTGCTGTCCACACGCCGCAGGGTGGTGGTCGCTCCGCGCGCGGCGGCGCTGACGTTGGCGGCCATGTTGGTCACGGCGGGCAGGGTCTCGCCATCCAGCCGCGCGGCGGCGAGAGCAATGTCGTTCAAGCTGCGCGTGGCCACCGACAAGGGGCCGTCCGGCGCATTCAACCGCGCCAGGGCCTGCCGCGACTGCTGCGCCAGGTCGGCGATCTCGCGCGCGGCGCGATCCGCCTGGCGCGACGTGTTGCCCAAGGAATCCATCAGCGGCCCGAGCTTGGCCAACGTGGGTCCAAGATCGCGGCTGGCGTCGCGCAGCGACTGCGTGATGTCGGTGGCGTTCTGCAGGCTGGCAGTCAGCGCCTGCACGTTCTGTTCGCTCAGCACGCGGCGCAGCTGCTCGGTGGCTTCTTCCACGTTCGAGATCAGTTTGCCGCCGCGCTGCTCGATGCGGTCCAGGAAACCCGGACGCAACGGAATGGCGGCGGGATGCTCGGCCGACGACGCCAGCCGCTTGAGCGACGTGCCGTCATCGCGCAGCTCAACGTTGGCCATGCCGGTCACGCCCTGCACGCCCAGTTCTGCCCAGGTCGACTCGGTGATCGGCGTGTTCGGCGCCACGCCGATGCGGATGCGCACCTGCCCCGGCTTGTCGGGGTTCAGCGCCAGCGACTGCACCTTGCCCACCGGCACGCCCTGATAGCGCACGGCCGACTGTGGATTCAGTCCGCTGACCGCCGTGGCCGACACGATTTCGTACGTTTGCAGCTTGGTCCGGTCGCGGCCGATCCAGACGGCCACCAACGCGGCGGCGGCAAGCAAGACCAGCGTAAAGATCCCGGCCATGAGCGCATGACTACGGTTTTCCATGATGCAATCCCTTCGGCGCCAGATCCCCAAGCGCGCGCAAACCGCGTTCGCCCAGGAAGAATGTGTGAATGAACGGGTGGTCGACCTTCAGTACTTCCGGCACCGTGTCGCACACGATCACCCGCTTGTCCGCCAGCACGGCGACACGCGTGGCCAACGCCAGCAGCGTGTCCAGATCGTGCGTCACCATGACGACGGTAAATCCCAACTGCCGGTGCAGGCTGCGCACCAGGTCCACGAATTCGTCCGACCGCAACGGGTCCAGGCCGGCAGTGGGCTCGTCCAGGAACACCAGTTCGGGGTCGAGCGACAGCGCGCGCGCCAGCGCGACGCGCTTGACCATGCCGCCGGACAGGTCCGACGGCCGCTTGCCGGCGTCCTGCGCCGACAGGCCCACCATCGCCAACCGGCACATGACGACGTCGCGCACCAGGTCTTCCGGCACCGTGCGCAGTTCGCGCAGCGGCAGGGCCACATTGTCGAACACCGACAACGCCGAGAACAGCGCCCCCGCCTGGAACAGCATGCCCCAGCGATAGGACAGGCGCCTGCGTTCGGCGGGCGACAGCTCAAACAGGGAATGCCCCAGCACCTTCACGATGCCGGCAGCGGGCTGGTCCAGGCCGATGATCTGGCGCAGCAGCACCGTTTTTCCGGTGCCCGATCCGCCCACCAGCACCAGGATTTCACCCGGGAAGACGGTCAGGTCCAGGTTGTCGTGGACCACGTGGTCGCCGAAGGCGGTACGCAATCCGCGCACCGAGATGACGGGTTCGACGGTGACGCTGTCGTCGGTGAATAACCGGTGCTGGGCGGCGCCGTTCATCAGATGCCCACCGAACTGAAGATGATGGCGTACAGCGCATCCAGCAGGATCACGCCGGTGATCGAGGTCACGACCGAGGTGGTGGTGCCGCGGCCCAGGCTTTCCGTGTTGGGCTGGATGCGCAGGCCGAAATGGCACGCGATCAGCGCGATCAGGATGCCGAAGGTCACGCCCTTCAGGATGCCAATCCAATAATTGGTCAGGGAGATGGCGTCCGGCAGCGATGTCAGGAACCATTGCGCCGATACGCCCAGCTGCATCTGGGCGGCCAGCATGCCGCCCAGGATCGCCATGGCGTCCGTCCACAGCACCAGCAGCGGCATCGTCACGGCCAACGCCAGCACGCGCGGCAGGATCAGCCGCTGGCCGTGCGAGATGCCCATGACCAGCATCGCGTCCAGTTCCTGCGTCACGCGCATGACGCCGATCTGGGCCGTGATGGCCGACCCCGACCGGCCCGCCACCAGGATGGCCGCCAGCACGGGCCCCAGTTCGCGCACGATCGACACCCCAAGGAGCCGCACGATGAAGCGGTCGGCGCCGATCATCTGCAGTTGCTGCGCAGACAGGTAGGACAGCACCACCCCGATCAGGAATCCGACCAGCGCCGTGATGCCCAGCGCCTGCGCGCCCGTGCGGTACACCTGCGCCGAGATCTCGCGCCAGGGACCCAGGCGCGGGCGGCGCAGCATGCCGCCGAAATCCAGCACCAACTGGCCCAGCATGACCAGCAGCGCCCGGCCGTTTTCAGCGGCCCGGAAGATCGCACCGCCCAGGGCGCGCACCCAGCCCCAGGATTCGGCTTTGGGCTCGGGCGCGCGGGCGCCGCCCTTGTTCATGGCCAGCGCGTTGAAAACGTCTTGCTGGCCGGCCGACCAGCGCACCCGTTCGGGCAGCTTTTCGCCCCAGGCCTGCCAGATGAGCAAGGCGCCGATGGTGTCGAGCCGGCTGATGCCGTGCAGATCCCAGCGCACGCCGTCCTGGACGGCGCGGGCCAATGCCGAGCGCCGGCGTTCGACTTCGCCCGCCTCGGCCAGGGCCAGGACGCTCCAATCGCCCGCGACGTGGCAGGCGTTGCCGTCCTGGCGGAATGGCACGGCGGCGGACGCGGGTGAAGCGGTTTGCGGCATGTAGACGGGGGACCGATGCAAAATGTATCGCCAATCATAAACGCTTGAAGGCCGAAAGGCCGCGTGAGGGGGGCCGCGTGCCCTACAATCGCCGCCATGTCCGATCACGTCCGCCCTATCGACCTGCCCGCGCCGGAAGCCCTGGCCCGGGAGCTAGGCTCGCGCCTGCCCGTATTCCAAGACATCGCCTGGACAGGCAGCACCGGGTCGACCAACGCCGACCTGCTGGCCCGCGCCCGTTCGGGCGCCGGCGCCGGCAAACCCTGGCTGCTGGGCACCCATCTGCAGGAGACCGGCCGCGGCCGCGCCGGCCGCCCCTGGCAGAACCGCTCGGGCTCCACCCTGATGTTTTCCTGCGCGTTCGACGTGCACCTGCCGGCTGCGCAGTTGCCGGCGCTGTCCCCGCTGGCCGGGGTTGCCGCCTGCGAGGCACTGCGCGCTGTCGCTGGCCCCGAAGCCCGCGACCTGTGCATGAAATGGCCCAACGACGTCCAATGGCATGACGCCAAACTGGCGGGCGTGCTGGTGGAGACCACCCGCAATCCTAGCGGCCGCGAGGCCGGCTACACCGTCGTCATCGGCATGGGCGTGAACCTGAGCGACGCGGCCGAGCTGTCCCGGACGCTGGACCGCGAAGTCGCCGACTGGACGCAGGTTCAGGCCCAATCGCCCCGTCTGGCCACCGCCGCCGACCTGATCTGCGCCAGCGCCACCGCCTGGCACGAAGCCGTCCAGACGCTGGAGCGCAACGGGTTCTCGGCGTTCCAGCAGCGTTTCGACCAGGTGGACGCCCTGGCGGGCCGCCAGATCAACGTGCTGGAGAAAGGCGATATCCTGCTTAGCGGGGCCGCCAGCGGCGTCGACGAGCAAGGCCGCCTGCTGGTGCGCACGCCCGAGGGCGCCACACCGATTTCGGTCGGCGAAATTTCGATTCGACGCCAAGCATGATTATTCTCATCGATTCCGGCAACAGCCGTCTCAAGGTAGGTTGGCTGGATGCCAGCAACCCCGACATGCCGCGCGAGCCGGCGGCAGTCGCGTTCGACGGCCTGGACCTGGATGCGCTGGACCGCTGGCTGGCCGCGCTGCCTCGCCGCCCGGTGCGCGCGGTGGGCGTGAACGTGGCGGGCGAAGCCCGCGGCGCCGCCATTTCCGCCATTCTGCAAAAACACGGCTGCGCGGTCACCTGGTCGCCTTCGCAGGCCAGCACCTTGGGACTCGTCAACAGCTACCGCGTGCCGACGCAACTGGGCGCGGACCGCTGGGCCTCGCTGCTGGGCGTGTTGTCGCGCCTGCCTGGCGCGCATCCGCCCTTCCTGCTGGCCAGCTTCGGCACGGCCACCACCATCGACACCGTCGGCCCCGACAACGTCTTCGCCGGCGGCCTGATCCTGCCCGGCCCGGCCATGATGCGCACGTCGCTCGCCCACGGCACTGCCAATCTGCCCATCGCCGACGGCCAGGTCGTTGCCTACCCCGTCGACACCCATGAGGCCATCGCCTCGGGCATCGCCGCGGCCCAGGCCGGCGCGGTCGTGCGCCAATGGCTGGCCGGCCGCCAGCGCTATGGCCAGACCCCGCAGATCTACGCCGCGGGCGGCGGCTGGCCGGAAGTGCACCAGGAAATCGAGCGCTTGCTGGCCGATGCCGGCGGCGCGTTCGGCGCCGTGCCGGTGCCGGTCTACCTGGATCACCCCGTCCTGGACGGCCTGGCTGCGGTCGCGCGCGCCACCCTGGACGCCAACGCCTGAGCGAGGCCCGCCATGCGAGTGCTTTTCATCCTGATCCTGCTGGCCAATCTGTGGATAGGGGCGCTGGGCCAGGGCTGGATTGGCATACGGCCCGAAGACGAAGGCCGCGACACCCGCCGATTCAGCCAGGAGCTGAACCCCGGCGCGGTCACACTGGTGCCCCGCAAAACGCCCTAGGCGCTTTCCCTGGCAAGAGCCCGCTCAAGCCGCCCGATCACGCCAGCCAGGGCGCCAACGCGTCCAAGGTCCGCTGAGTGGCGCCTGCATGCGAATCGAACCAGGCGCGCGCCGCCTGACTCGCTGCCTGCCGGCGCGCCGCGTCGGCAAGCAGCGCCATCGCGCTGTCCACCGCCTGCCCGGTATCCGGCACGCGCAAGGCTGCGCCCGCCGCAATCGCGTCTTCCGCCGCCTGCTTGAAATTGAACGTATGCGGCCCGACGATGACCGGCACGCCCGCCGCGCAGGCCTCGATCAGGTTCTGCCCACCCAGCGGCGCGAAACTGCCCGCGACGATGGCCACGTCCGACGCCGCGTAATAGAACGCCATCTCGCCCAGCGTATCGCCCAGCACCACCACGGTGTCCGGATCGGGTTCGGCGCCTTCAGAGCGCCGCATGAACACCAGCCCCGCCTCCGCCAATTGGCGGGCTGCCTCGTCAAAACGCTGGGGATGCCGGGGAATCAACAGAAACAACGGGGCGTCCGGCGTCCGTGGCACAGCGGCATGCCGTTTGATCGCGGCGATGAAACCGCTGTCCTCGCCCTCCCGGGTGCTGGCCACGGCCAGAACAGGCCGGCCCACCTGCGCCCGCCATGCGCGCCCTGCCTGCACCTGCGGAGCCGGCAAGGCCAGATCGAATTTCAGATTGCCCGTGACAATGGGCGCAGAGGCCCCCGCCTGCGCCAGCCTGGCCGCATCTTCGGCGGTTTGCGCCAGCACCTGGTCCAGGCCCGCCAGCGCTTCGCGCATCACGCTGCCCATCCGGCCCGCCTGGCGCAGCGACGAGGCCGAGAACCGGGCGCTGACCAGCGCCATCGGCACGTGCGCGCGCCGGGCCGCGGCCAGCAGATTGGGCCAGATCTCGCGTTCGATCAGCAGTCCGCAACGAGGCTGATGGCTAGCCATGAAGCGCCGCGTCGCACCGGGAAAGTCATAGGGCAGCCACGTCTGGCGCAATTGTCCGCAGGCAATGGCCTTGGGAAACAGGCGCTGGCCCTCGGCGCGGCCGGTCGCCGTCATGTGCGTCAACAACACGGGCAGGCCGCGGTCCAGCAACGCCTGCAGCAACGGTTGGGCGGCGCGGGTCTCGCCCAGGCTCACGGCATGCACCCAGACGGGCGCCGTCCAGGACGGAAAGGTCAGGGTGTCGGCTGCCGCCGGAGACGGCGCTACGGCATGACCGAACCGTTCCGGGGAGAAGATTCCCCATTCGCCGCCCGCCCGCCTGGCCCGACGGGCCATCCACAGCCAGACCAGCGGTGACAGTGCCCTGAGCGCCAGAGAGTAGACGCCGCGGTTCATGTCACTGGGCGGCCAATGCCTGCTCCACCGCCGCCATCACGGCCTCGCGCGACGGTGAGGCGCCGCGGTCGCCCAGGCTGGCGGTGTAGTTCGAACCGACCAGCGGCGTGCGCACGGGCGTGGAAGCGCGGTAGATGCCGATCGTGGGTCGGCCCAAGGCGGCGGACAAATGGGTCAGGCCGCTATCCAGGCCCACCATCAGGCGGGAACCCGCCAGCAAGCGGGCCACCGAGCTCAGATCCATGCGGGGCATCACCTCGGCCCCGTCCATGCCGGCCACCAGCAGGCCCGCGCGCTGGGCTTCGGATTCATTTCCCGCCAGCAGTTTCAAGGTGCAGCCGGCTTCGCGCAAACGGCGAAAGACCGCCCGCCAGTCCTCTTCGGGCCACAATTTATCGTCGCGGCTGGCCGACGGCATGATCACGGCGTAGCCGCGATCGGTGTCCAAATGGTGCAGGCGCGGCAATTCGGTGGCGTTCAGCCCGTCGCTGCCCACGTCATGCACGGGGGTGGCCGCCTGGCCGGCTTGGCCCGCTTGGCGCACGAAAGACTGTAGGCCGAAATCGGGCAGGCCCGCCGGTTGATAGCCGAAGGTCAGCCCCGCCAGCTTGCGCTGGCGGATCACGGCGGGCTGCCAGAATTCCACGCGATGGCGCACGTTATAGAACAGTGAAGCCAGCGGCTCGCGCGCCGAACGCCAATCCAGCCCGTGCCGCACGCCGCGCGCCTGGCGCACCAGCCAGGCGGACTTCAGCAGGGCCTGCATGTCCAGGACGATGTCGTATTGGGTGGAGCGCAAGCGCTCTTTCAACGCCTTGCGTTCGACGCGCACCTGCGATGACCACCAGGACTTGCGCCAGCGGCGATGCGCCACTTTGATGATTTCATTGACGGCCGGATGCCACGAAGGGATCTCGGCAAACGCTTCCTCGACGACCCAATCGATCTGTGCGTCAGGCACGTGCCGGGCTATGTCGGTGATAGCCGGCAGCATGTGGACGAGGTCGCCCAAAGAGGACGTGCGAACAATGAGAATTCGTGTGGGCATGAGTAAGGATTCGTGCTTGGCGCCGCCCTTGACCCGCTGGTGGCAAGCGCCGTTCAACGCAGCCCGCACTGTACAACAACATTGCCTTTCACAGCGATGCCCCCAGGCAGCTAGCCAATACCCTCAAATGTCAAAGAATAGTGGTGTGGCAGGAGCGTCGCCTCAATGGCGTTTTTTCTTCTTCACGATCATCCATTTCGGCATGCGAAACAGCACCAGTCGGCGGTAAAGCACCACGTAGGTCGTGGAAAATACGGCCGTGAAAAACATCAAGAGATAGGGCTGCTGCCAAAAGAGCACGGCGGGGATAACCGCCAGCGACGACAGCAGCCACAAATAGGGCGACGTCATGGAATTGCGCTGCGTCTGGTGACGCATTTCCCGCGAGCCGATCGCCCAACGCACCAGGCGCTTGTAGATCAGCATGTGCAGGTGCACGCCATCCGGCGCGCCGGGAGAGCGGCCGCGAAGCCATTTTTTCCGATAGATGGAAAACAGGGTCTCGAATACGGGGTAAATACAGAGAAGCAACGGAAACCAGGCCGACACTTCGGGGTGCCGCGCCAGCATCAGCACCGAGAGCTCCCCGATGATGAACCCCAGGAAGTAAGCCCCCCCATCACCCAGGAATATATGTCCGTGCGGATAATTCCAGACCAGGAAGCCGATTACGCCTCCCAGCGTGCTAAGGGCCACAATCAACAAGAACCGGTCGCCCAGATAAAACGAAACATAGGCAAAGCCAGCCAGAATCATTGCGGAGACCACCGCCGCCAAACCGTTATATCCGTCGATAATATTGATGGCATTGGCTGCACCGCCAATCGCCACTGAAGTGAAAATCAGGGAAATAATACCGAACTGCAGCAGCCAGTCTATTCCGATAATGTCGACACGCGTTACCGCCGCGCCAAGAAGATAATACGCGACCGCTCCCGACAATATCGCCAAACCAAGCCGCACCAGCACCCGGACCTGCTTGGTGAGGTCTTCGGCGAAACCGCCCAGGAAGGCGGGCATGGCCGCCGCCAGCAGCAAGACCATATTCGGCAGGACATCGGGCTCGCGCACAGCGACCAGGGCGCACGTGACCCCACTGGCGATCAGCAGCGAAAGCCCCCCGATGCGGGGAACCGGAGCCGAGTGATACTTCTGCACACCATCCAAATCGTGATCAGCCGTTAGGCCATCATGCCAAGAGCGGTAGCGAACGATCAGCAAGGTGGAGATAAGCGAAACCAGAAACGCTACTAGAACGTACAACATGAAAACATGCGCCGGGAAGAGAATTGGCGGGATTGTAGCGTCAGACGTCGACAAGACATGAAAACAATATGGACAGTTTTGAAAAAGAATGGAAACGCGGCTTGCAAAATAAAAAGGGTCTCCATGAAGCACGGACGACCAGCTAAACTCGCGGTTTTGCGAAAAGGCGAACTCCGCCGGCCCCTGCCCGGGGCCCATCTGGCCGCCACGCTTCAGTATCAAGACGTATTCACAAAAACATGCTGCCCTTAGACCCCGCTGCCCACGTGAATCTGCCGCAACTGCCAGAATGGCAGGCATTCAGACTCGCCGTGCAGGAAGCCTCTTTCTGCACCGACGAGCTCCGTCTGGTGGAGGCCGCCGGCCTTACCATCGACCTGAGCGCCCACGTCACCTCCCCGACTGCGCGGAAAGCTGCCGCCGCCCTGCTCGCCGCACGCGGTTTTGACCAGGCGCGCAAGGCGCTGCTGGCCGGCGAACACGTCAACAAGACCGAAGACCGCGCAGCCTGGCACACCATGCTGCGTGCGCCCGAACCGATCGACGCCGTCGCGCGCGAGCACCAGCGCGTGCGCGATTTCGTGCGGCAGGCGGACGCGCAAGGCAAATGGAAGGCCGTCATCCATATCGGGATAGGCGGCAGCGACTGGGGCGTGCGGCTGGCCACAGACGCGTGCAGCGGCAGCGGCGCGCGCCGGACGTTGAAGTTCGTCGCCAATATTGATGGGCACGCGCTGGAAGACGCGATCCTGGGGCTGGATGCCAAAGACACCCTCATCGTCGTGACGTCGAAGTCCTTCACGACGACAGAGACCCTTGCCAACCTGCGGCGCGCCGTGGACTGGCTCACGCAGGCGGGCATTGAACGACCGTACGAGCAGGTGGTCGCCATTACCGCCCGGCCCAACGCGGCACGCGCGCTAGGTGTCCCGGCCAGCCAGGTCTTTGAGTTCTGGGATTGGGTCGGCGGCCGGTACTCCTTGTGGTCGGCGGTCGGGCTGCCCGTCGCCATGGCAGTCGGCATCGACGTCATCGAAGGCATCCGGGCAGGCGCCGCCGCCATGGACGCCCACTTCGCCCAGGCCCCCATCGCCGAGAACGCCCCCGCCCAACTCGCGCTGGCCGGCGTCGCCAATCGCAGCGTGCTGGGCTATGGGTCGCTCAGCATTGCCGCCTACGACGCCCGGCTGCAATTCCTGGCGCCGTACCTCCAGCAGCTGGACATGGAATCGCTGGGCAAGTCCGTGGACATGGCCGGCAATCCCGTGGGCGTGCCCACCGGCCCCTCGGTCTGGGGCATGCCGGGCACCGATGGCCAGCACACGTTCTTCCAATGGCTGCATCAGGGCACGGACGGGGCGGCGGTGGACTTCATCATGTGCCGCGAAGCCGATCACCAGTGGACGGAAGAGCACGCCATGCTGCTGGCCAATTGCCTCGCGCAACGCCAGACGCTGCTGCAGGGCACCTCGGCCGACGCGGACCGCGCCGGCCTGCTGGCTCAGGGCATGGCTTCGGACACGGCCGACTGGCTGTCCCGTCACCGCAAGCATCAAGGCGGCCGGCCGTCGACGCTGATCGTGCTGCCCAGGCTGACGCCTTACGCGCTGGGCGCGCTACTGGCGCTCTACGAGCACAAGATCTTCGTCCAGGCGCTGATCTGGGGCATCAACCCCTTTGACCAGTGGGGCGTCGAAGCCGGCAAGAAGATGGCCAGCGGCATCCTGCAGGAACTGCACGGGCAAACAGGCAGCTCGACGCACGATCTGTCGACGCAACACTGGATTTCGGTGCTGACGGCGGGCAGGTAAGCCGCAGGGGCGGGGCCCTTCCTGGCCCCGGTAGCCAAACGGGCGGATTGGGACGAGAATGTGCATATAACTCTTCCAAGGAGACTGCCATGCGCATTGCCGATGCCCAATGGATTCCTTCGACGCAGCACCAGACATGGGATGCGTTGACCGACCCGAGAGTGTTGCAGAAATGCATACCGGGCTGCGTGGAAGTCGCGATGCGCAGCCCAACCGAATATGCCGTCACCCTGCGCGCCAATATCGCCGGAATCGATACCGACTACGAGGGCGAGATCCTGCTCTCTGACGTCAACGCCCCCGACAGCTGCACCCTGGTGTTCGAAGGCAAAGGCCGCGCCGCCTGCCTGGCCATCGGCACCGCCCAGGTCAACCTCAGCACCAAAGACCAGGGCACCCGCGTGGCCTATACCGTGGCTGGCATGGCGGGCGGCAAGCTGGCCGAATGCGGCGAAGGCCTGCTGCTGAAAGCGGGCGACAAGATCATTCAGAAGTTCTTCGCGGCCTTCATCGACCACATGGCCAAGCAACCCCGCCTGGCGCCGCCGCCCCCTCCCCCCGAACCCGAACCCCGCGGATTGTCCAATTCGCGCTGGTCGTGGGTACTGGTGCTGCTTGTCGTCGCGGTGTTCTGGGGTTACCACTCGTTCTACAAGTGAAAACCCTAGTGGGCCGGTGATATCCTAGGCGGCATGACGCCGCCGCCATCACCGACCCCGCCAGCCACCGACCCCGCCCACTCCCGCAGGGATCTTTTGATGGCCATGGCGGGGGTGTCGGCGACCGTGGTGCTGGCCGCGCTGGATTCCACCATCATCAGCACCACGCTGCCGCGCGTGGCCGAAGCGCTGAACGGCATGGCTCTCTATGCCTGGGTCGGTACCGGCTATCTGCTGGCGACCGCCGCCTCCATCCTGATCTTCGGCCGGCTGGGCGACATGTTCGGCCGCAAGCCGCTGATGCTGGTCTCCGTGCTGATCATCGCGCTGGGGTCCATCGCCTGTGGCCTGGCGCAGTCCATGACCCAGCTGATCGTGTTCCGGACCTTGCAAGGGATCGGCGGCGGCATGATGATCGCCACCGCCTTCGCGGCGCCCGCCGACCTGTTCCCCGACGCCAAGCAGCGCGTGCGCTGGATGGCGTTGGTGTCCGCCGCCTTCGCCATGGCCAGCGGCATCGGCCCGGTGCTGGGCGGCGCGGCCACGCAGGCGCTGGGCTGGCGCGCGGCGTTCTTCATTTCTCCCATCGCGGCGGCCGGCGCCTTCTTCCTGCTGGCACGTTACTTCCCCCGCATCCGCCCCATCCACGACGGCAGCCGCCGGATCGACTGGCTGGGCGCCATCCTGCTGGTGCTGGCCGTCGGCGCGCCGTTGGCGGCCCTGGAGCTGGCTTTTGCGCGGGGCGAACACGCGCACCCGCTGCTGGGGGGCATCCTGGCGCTGGTCGGCGTGGCCGCCATCGCCATCCTCGTCCCCACCGAGCGCCGCGTGAAATCGCCGATCTTTCCGCTGCGCGTCCTGGCCGGCGGCGATTCCCAGCTGCTGAACCTTGCCGCGATGATGGTCGGCGCGGTGATGTTCGTGCTGATCTTCTACAGTCCCCTGCTGCTGCAGCAGGTGCTGGGCTACACGCCCAGCGAGGCCGGCCTGCTGCTGACGCCGTTGGTCGCGGCGATCTCGGTCGGCAGCATCGTCAACGGGCGGCTGTTCCCCAAACAGACCGAGCCGCAGCGCCTGATGGTGTTCGGCGGCTTGCTGCTGGCGGGCGGCACGCTGATGGTGCTGCTGATTTCTCCGGGCACCTCCGCCTGGTGGATCCTGGCCGCCTTCTTCGTCAATGGCTGCGCGCTGGGCTTCCTGTTGCCCAACCTGACGCTCTTCATGCAGATGCTGAGCGAACGGCGCGACGTGGGCGTGGCCTCGGCGCTGGTGCAGACCACCCGCGCCATTGGCAGCGCCTTGGGCACGGCAGTGGTGGGCATCATCATTTCCCACAGCACGGTACTAAACGGAGTGCGGGCCGGGCTCGTCCTATGTATCGTCCTTTCATTGGCCTGTGCGCTCCTGGCGCACCGGGTCAAGATGAAGAATCTGGTCACCAGCCGGAAATAGGCGCAAGCCCAGACACGCCCCTAAAGGCAAACCCGAGACAAACCATGCGTCAACGCAATCTGCTGGACCTGCTGCTGCTTGCGGCGGTCTGGGGCGGCTCCTTCCTGTTCATGCGCGTCGCAGTCGGCGATTTCGGTCCGATCGCGCTGATCGAGCTTCGTGTCGGCCTGGCCGCGCTGTTCCTGCTGCCCGCCGCCCTGTGGCGCGGCAAGCTGCCCGTGATCGCCCGGCACTGGAAGGCGTTGCTGGTGGTCGGTACCCTGAACGCCGCCGTGCCCTTCCTGCTCTATGCCTACGCGGCGCAATCGTTGGGCGCCGGCTTCCTGTCGGTGGCCAACGCGGTCACCCCCGTCTGGGGCGCGGTCGTCGGCTGGCTTTGGCTGAAAGACAGGCTGCCATGGATGCGTTCCCTGGGCCTGATGATCGGATTCCTGGGCATCATCGTGCTGGTGTGGGACAAGCTGAACTTCCAGGCGGGCGGCACGGGGCCGGCGGTGCTGGCCGCCGTGTCGGCGCCGGTTTTCTACGGCATCGCCGCGAATTGGACCAAGCGCTTCCTCACCGGCGTGGACGCCCTGGCCAGCGCCACCGGCAGCATGATCGCGGCCTCGCTCGTGCTGCTGCCCCTGGCCATCTCCGCCTGGCCTGAAACGCCGGCTTCGATGGCGGCGTGGATCTCCACGATCCTGCTGGCCGTCGTGTGCACCGGCGCGGCCTACATCATCTTCTTCCGCCTGATTGCCAACGTCGGCCCTACCGGCGCCGTCAGCGTGACCTTCCTGGTGCCGATCTTCGGCGTGGTGTGGGGCGCCTGGTTCCTGGACGAGCGCATCACGCCCTCGATCGCGGTGGGCGCCGCCATCATCCTGGTGGGCACCGCGCTGGCGCTGGGCCTGATCAAGCGGCGCGCGTAAACCGCGCGCTCGAGCCGCGCGCTCAGTACTTGTCCGACGTGCCCGTCAGCGCCACGCCGATGCGCAGCAGCGTGTAGGACGCCGCGTCCACCCAGCGCCGCACCCAGCCCCGGCGCTGGTATTCCAGCGGACGGATGAAGTGGCCGCCGTCGCGGATGGCCGTCTCCAGGCGTTCCTGCAAGTCCCAGGCGAAAGGCTGGTCGTCCACGACGACGTTGGCCTCGCGCGCCAGCAGCAGGCTGAACGGATCCAGGTTGGACGAGCCCACGGTGGCCACGTTGTCGATCACCGCGACCTTGGCGTGCAGGTAGCTTGGCATGTATTCGTAGATCTCGATGCCGTCGCGCAGCAGCTGGTCGTACAGCGAGCGGGTGGCGTGGTACTGCATGCGGTACTCGACCTTGCCTTGCAGCAGCAGCCGCACCCGCACGCCGCGTGCGGCGGCTTTTGCCAACGCGCGGCGGAACTGGCGCCCGGGAAAGAAATACGCGTTGGCGATGAGGATGTCGCGGCGCGCCTGCGTGATGCCGTACAGGTAGGCGCGTTCGAACGTCTGCCGGTAGCGCAGGTTGTCGCGCAACACCAGCGCCGCGCGCAGCGTGCCACAGGGGGCCACCGGGGCATGGTGCGGTTTGGTCAGCCGCATGCGGCTCCAGTCGCGCGGATGGCGTCGCAGGCGCGCCCAGTTCAGACGCACCCACAGCAGGTCTTGCGCATAGGCCGCATCGGTGACCAGCGGCCCTTCCACCTGCACGGCGAAGTCGAAACGCGGCGCCGAAATGCCGTCCGTGGGATCCAGGTCGTCGTAGTCGTCGATGACGTTGATGCCGCCGATGAACGCGATGCGCCCATCCACGATGGTGACCTTCCGATGCAGCCGTCGCAAACGGCTGCGCGACGGGATCAGGCGCGCGAACCACCGCGGTTCGGGCCGGAATATGCGGCATTGCGCGCCGGCTTCAAGCAGTCTTGCGCGGACGGCGTCGACGTTCATCGCACTGCCGAAACCATCGAGCACGACGCGCACCTTCACGCCGCGCCGGGCCGCCGCGGTCAGGCATTCCAGCACCCGGGACCCGGTGCGGTCCAGCATGAAGATGTAGGTTTCCAGATGCACGCTGAACTGGGCGGCATCGATGGCCGCGCACAGCGCGGGAAAGAAGTCGGCACCGTTCTGCAACAGGCGGATGCTGTTGCCGTCGGTCCATTCCAGCTTGACCTGCTCGGCCTTCACGGGAGTTCCAGTTCGGCCAGCAACGGAGAGTGATCGGATAGCCGCGCCCATTCGCGGCCGCGCAGCACACGTGCACTGCGCACGGCGAAGCCGCGCTGGTAGATGCGGTCCAGGCGGAACCAGGGGAACACGGCCGGAAAGGTCCGGGGCGGCGGCAGCAGCAGGCGCGAGCTGCCCTCCATGCCCAGCTGATTGTTGCGTTCCATGACGGACAGGCCGCTGTTGGGCAAGCCCCGCAGCGCATTGCTCAGCCGTTTGACCGAGTCGCGCAGGCGCGGCAGTTCGCCGCCATGGCTGCGCGGCGCATGCGAGAACACCTCATACAGCCCCAGCTGCTGCACGAACAGCGGCGCCAGGCGGTCGTTCCAATCGTTGAAGTCGCCTGCGATCAGGATAGGCTCGCCGTCGGGCACCATGCGCCGGATGCGTTCGGTCAACGCCAGGACCTGGCGGGTGCGGCTGCCGGCGAACAAGCCCAAGTGCACCACGAAGCAATGCACCGCGCGGCCATCGAGCTCGACGCGCGCATGCAGCAGGCCGCGTTGCTCCAATCGATGGTCGGAGATGTCCAGGTTTTCATGGTCAAGAATGGGATAGCGCGACAGCAGCGCGTTGCCATGGTCCGTCGCGTGGCGGATGGCGTTGCGGCCATAGGCCACATCCAGCCGCAAAGCGGCGGCAAGGGATTCGTGTTGGGCGTCGAGCAGGGATTTCTGCTCGTTGCGACCTTGGACTTCCTGCAGGAAGACCAGATCGGGGCGCAGGCCGTAGAGCCCTAAGCGCAGTTCATTCAGGGAATCGCGCCGGCCCAATGCCGAACGGCCCTTGTGAATGTTGTAGCTGACGACACGGATGAGCGACATAAAAGCGATGGCGCCTTTGAAAGCAGAGGAACCACTAGCCAGGCCCAAGAGCGGCCCCGGCAAGCACCGCCAACAAGGCGGCGTCTGCCAGATTACTCCAATTCATCAACATCTAGCCGCAACAAAACACTCGCCGCAAAGGTTGGCACTCAAGAACTCAACACCCCGCAAGCAAGTACCCTGGCGAGCCGGGCCGCCGAGGATCCGGCTCCGCCGGTCCCGCGAGGCGCCCCCTGGGGGGGAGGCGCCCCCGGCGCCTCGGGGGGGTTACTTCGTTTCGACGTTACGCAAGCGAATGTGCAATTCGCGCAGTTGCTTTTCATCGACTTCCGACGGCGCTTGCGTCAGCAGATCCTGCGCGCGCTGCGTCTTCGGGAAGGCGATCACGTCGCGGATCGATTCGGCGCCGGTCATCATCGTGACGATGCGGTCCAGGCCGAAGGCGATGCCGCCGTGCGGCGGCGCGCCGTACTGCAGCGCGTCCAGCAGGTAGCCAAACTTCTCGCGGGCTTCCTCGGCGCCGATCTTCAGCGCGCGGAACACCTTGCTCTGGACTTCTTCGCGGTGGATACGGACCGAGCCGCCGCCGATTTCCCAACCGTTCAGCACCATGTCGTAAGCCTTGGCGAACGCCTTGCTGGGATCGGTTTCCAGGAAGTCTTCGTGGCCGTCCTTCGGGCTGGTGAACGGGTGGTGGGCGGCGGTGTAGCGGCCGTCTTCCTCGTCGTATTCGAACATCGGGAAGTCGACCACCCACAGCGGCTGCCAACCGGCTTCGAACAGGCCGGTCTTCTTGCCGAATTCGCTGTGGCCGATCTTCACGCGCAACGCGCCGATGGCGTCGTTGACGACCTTCTCGCGATCCGCGCCGAAGAAAATGATGTCGCCGTCTTGCGCGCCGGTGCGCTTGACCAGTTCAGCCAGCGCCGCGTCGTGCAGGTTCTTGACGATGGGCGATTGCAGGCCGTCACGGCCCTTGGCCACTTCGTTGACCTTGATGTAGGCCAGGCCCTTGGCGCCGTAGATGCCGACGAATTGCGTGTAGGCATCGATTTCGCTACGCGACATTTCCGCGCCGCCGGGCACGCGCAGGGCGACCACGCGGCTGCCGGGCGCCGTGGCGGCGGCGGCGAACACCTTGAAGTCCACGTCACGCATCACGTCGGTGATGTCGGTGAATTCGAGCTTCACGCGCAGGTCCGGCTTGTCCGAACCGTAACGGCGCATCGCTTCCGTCCACGGCATGATCGGGAACGGCTGGGCCAGGTCAACGCCCTGCACCACCTTGAAGACGTGGCGGATCAGGTTTTCGAAGATTTCACGGATCTCGAATTCGTTCAGGAACGAGGTTTCGCAGTCGATCTGGGTGAATTCGGGCTGACGGTCGGCGCGCAGGTCTTCGTCGCGGAAGCACTTGGTGATCTGGTAGTAGCGGTCAAAGCCCGACACCATCAGCATCTGCTTGAACAGCTGCGGCGACTGCGGCAGCGCGAAGAAGTGGCCGGCGTTCACACGCGAGGGCACCAGGTAGTCGCGCGCGCCTTCCGGCGTGCTCTTGGCCAGCATCGGCGTTTCGATGTCGATGAAGCCCAACTGGTCCAGGAACTTGCGCGTTTCGATCGACACGCGGTAGCGCAGCATCAGGTTGCGCTGCATCTGCGGACGGCGCAGGTCCAGCACGCGGTGCGTCAGGCGGGTCGTTTCCGACAGGTTGTCGTCGTCCAGCTGGAACGGCGGCGTGACCGATGCGTTCAGGATCTCGACTTCCTTGCACAGCACTTCGATTTCACCCGAAGCCAGTTCGCTGTTGGCGGTACCGGCCGGACGCTCGCGCACCAGGCCGGTGACGCGCACGCAGAATTCGTTGCGCAGGCGTTCGGCGGTGGCGAAGGCGGCGTTGTCCGGATCGAACACGATCTGGGCCAGGCCCGCGCGGTCGCGCAAGTCGATGAAGATGACCCCGCCGTGGTCGCGGCGGCGGTTCACCCAGCCGTACAGGGTGACGGTCTGGCCGAGATGGTCACGGCAAACCTGGCCGGTGTAGCAGGTACGCATGCGGGATGACTCCGTTGTGTGCTTAGTTTGAGCGTAAGGGTTACGAATCGGCGCGAGGCGCGTCTTGCACGCCAGGCGCCGGAGAGAGCGGGGCCGGCCGGTCCACGGGCGCGGGCGCCTGGGCCGGGGCGACAACGCCCATGGAAACGATGTACTTCAATGCCGCGTCCACGCTCATCTGAAGGTCGATCGCGTCAGCGCGAGGCACCATCAGGAAAAAGCCGGACGTGGGGTTCGGCGTCGTCGGCACATACACGCTGATGTGGTCGCCGGGCAACAGGCTGGCCACTTCACCGCTGGGCGTGCCGGTGACAAAAGCAATGGTCCAGGAGCCCGCCCGCGGGTACTGCACGAGCACCGCGCGGCGAAACGCCTGGCCGTTCGGGGCAAGCACGGTATCGCTGACCTGCTTGACCGAGTTGTAGATCGAACGCACCAGCGGAATGCGGCCCAGCAGGTTTTCCCACTGGTCCACCATGGTACGGCCGATCAGGTTCGCCGCAAACACGCCCGTCATCAGCACCACCACGATGACCAGGACGAAGCGGAAGCCGGGGATGTCGATGCCGAACAGCGACTCGGACGACAGGAAGCCAGGCACGAACCCTTCAAGGGTGGCGACCAGCAGCCCCAGCACCCACACCGTGATGACCAGGGGAACCCAGATCAGCAGGCCGGTGATGAAGTACTTTTTGATGAGACGCATCCGCATGGCGTGCGATCTACGCGGTAGACGATCCGGCGGCCGGTGATGCGGCAGCCGGCGCTGCGGCAGGGGCCGGCGTAGCCGGTGCTGCAGCGGGCGCGGCGCTTTCAGCGGGCGCGGGCGTGCTGGCCGCGCTGCCGCCGCCATTGCCGTTGCCACGGAAATCGGTGACGTACCAGCCGGAGCCCTTGAGCTGGAATCCAGCTGCGGTCACCTGCTTGGAGAACGTGCTTTGGCCGCATTCGGGGCAAACCGAAAGCGGCGCATCGGAAATCTTCTGCAGAACGTCTTTGGCATGGCCGCAGGCGCTGCACTTATAAGCGTAGATGGGCATCAAGGGCTCCCAGGCGCGGGCCCGGCAAATCAAAAGCCGTCAGTCGCCGGACGGGAACGTCCGGGGCGGCGGGTGGGCGAGGCCGGAAAAAATACGGGGAAAGTCTTGAATTTTAGCGGTTTTTCATGAACCGTCGGTGTCCGGCCCGCCGGGCGGGCGGCAAGCGCCGTCCGGGGGGCCCTCCCCAGGCATGGCGGCGCCGTGGCCCTAGACGGGAAGCAGGAACATGGCGGCCGCCACCAGGGTCGGCCCCAGGGCGGACAGGAACAGCCGGCCGGACGAAATGCTGCCGTCCGGGAAGTGGTTCTTCAGGATGGCGAAACCCGCCGGATTGGGCGCATTGGCGATCACGGTCAACCCGCCGCCCGTCACGGCGCCGGCCACCAGCATGTAGCGCCACGCCTCGTTGGTGCCTTCCACCAGCGACCCCAGGTAAGTCAGCGCCGCGTTGTCGGTGATGGCCGTCAGCGCCGTGGCGCCCCAGAACAGCACGAATGGCTCCAGCCCGCCCAGCAGGTCCTGCAACCACCATTTCTGCAGGCCCCCCAGCACCACCAGCCCGGCCAGGAAGAAGCCGACCATCAGGCCTTCCTTGATCAGCAGGCGGTTCTGGTGGCGTTTGTAGGCTTCCGAGAAACCGATGAACATCATCAGCAGGCCCAGAAAGATCGCCGGATGATGCGCGGTCAGCACCACGGCCACCAGGAAGGCGAGGTGCACGAGAATGACGATGGCCGGCACCGGGGGACGTGAATCCGCCCCCTCCGGCGCGTCCACGCCGCCGCCCGTGCCCACCGAGCGCTCCATCAGCGCCTTGCGGCAGATGAAGGTCAGCAAGGCCGCATTCAGGCAGACGGCGACGGCGGCCCGCCAGCCGAAGTGCTGCACCATGAAGGTCGAATCCCAGCCGAAGGTGGACGCCACCATCAGCACCGGCGGCGCGGCGTAGGAGGTCAGCACGCCGCCGATCGACACGTTCACGAACAGCACGCCCAAGGTCATGTATTTGAATCCGGCGCGCCCGCTGGTGCGGAAGTACGCGTCGCGCAGCAGGATGGCCGCCAGCGTCATGGCGGCCGGCTCGGTGATGAACGAGCCGCCCAGCGGCACCAGCGCCATCACGACGAAAAACGTGGCCAGCTCCCGCGGCAGGGGCAGCACGCGCGCCACGATGCGCACCAGCAGCCCCACCAGTTCCAGGATCGGCCGGCTGGCCGCCACCACCATGATCACGAAGACGAACAGCGGCTCCGTGAAGTTGCGCGTGTCCATGTAGTTGACCGCGGTGGCAGGCCCCGACAGCGCCGCCATCGTCACGATCAGCGCAAAGGCCCATACGCCGAAGACGGCCTCGACTTCCGAGAACAGATGCCAGAACCCCGCATGCGGGCCGCCGCGATGCGCCAGGCGCGCGAAAACGGGAACCGAAAAGGTATGAAGGACCGCCACGGCGAACAAGACGGTGGCGATGACTTCAATAGGCTGCGGCATAAGAGGGACTTCCGGAAAGAAAGACTCACGCAACGGAGAATCACGCGATGCGAACGCGGTCCGGCGCGGCTCGCCGAACAAGGGTCGCAATATAACGCAGGCGTTTTTCCGTGTAACGCAGGGTCTACACCAAGTCGCCCTGGCGCAAACCGGCGCTTGCGGCGCGCCGCGCGCCTACGCGATCGGCGCCGGCGGCTCGGCCCCCTGCTGCGCGGCCTTCATCTCCATCAGGAGGCTATGCAGCATCTCGGTCGACAGGCCGTGCAGCACCAGGCGGTAGCCTGCGCGCAACGTCGACATGGGCACCAGCGGATGGCTGTTGTTGACCAGGATCAGATGCTGCGGCGCGCCCAGCAGCTTGGCCGCATAGATGCCGATGGTTTCGTCCAGCTGCAGGGAATTGGCCGCGCGCCAGAAATCGTTGTCGGTCAGCATCAGCTGGTAGAGCGGCGTGAACAGTTCGATGGCGCTTTGCAGGTCCAGGAAATTCAGCCTGCCCTGCGGCATGTCTTCCAGCTTGAGCGGCGGGTCCTTGATCATCGAGAAATCGACGGACGCGGGCGCATGCATTTCCACGCCCGCCTCGCGCAGCGCCTGGTTCAGCCGGATGACGAAGTTGAACAGGTTCAGGTCGTGTTTGACGAAAAGCTCGTCCTTCAGGTCGTCGATTTCAAGCGGTTCGAGCGGGTGCGTCGTGATCGGCACGGGCGAATTCGCGGCGATGAATGCCAACGCCTGCGCGCCCAGATGGAAGTGCCGCAGGATCAGCCAGTTGGCCTCAGGCGACACGAAGCGCTTGAGCCCCCACGCCAGGATGCGGTGCAGCAGCTTCGAATGCGACCAGCGGCGCGGCAGGAACGTCTTGACCACCTGGATCAGGATGATGAAGGCGCGTGCCAGCGGCCGCAGGAACGGCAGCAGGTACTGGCGCGACGCGCAGCTGGAATCCGTCAGCCAGGCTTTCTTTACCTTGTCCGGCAAGGGCGTGCTGCGGTCCAGGTACAAGGCCAGCCAGGGGCTGGGGTCAGCCGGATCGTGCGCGCGGGTCAGGAATTCGGGTTCCTTGCTCATGCCGTCTCGCCCTCCATCACGTGATGGAATTGCATCAGGTACAACGCGGCCGTGCGGCGCGCGGTATCCACGATGCGTTGCTCGGCGCGGCCGTCCTCGTCGCAGTCCAGCGCCAGCTCCACCGCCGACAGCCAGCGCGCCAGGTGGTGCTCGTCGTTGTGGCCGTGGTACTCCAGGAAGCGGAAGGCGTCGGGCGGCAGCGTCAGGCTGGCCTTCAGCAGCGGCAACAGCGCGGGCACGATGCGCTGGCCCGTGCCTTCGATGATGTAGATCGCGCCCAACAGGCCGATCGGGTCGCGCGTGGCGGCCAGGCTGTGCAGATAGGCGTTCAACGCCTCGCCGCCCGGATTGCGGCGCAGCGCGTCGATGCTGTCCACCGCGCCGCCCGCGTTGCGGTAATCCTGGAACAGGATCTGGAAATCGTTCTGCTCTTCGCCCGCATGCATGTCGATCAGCGCGGCCAGCGGCGCGTACTGCTCGGAGAGCGAGGCCGCGCCTTCGCGCATCCACTTGCTGCCTTCGCGCACCTGCGGGATCCAGTTCTCCATCCAGTTCAGGTAATCCGCTGTCTGGAACTGGCGGTTGCGCAAACGGCGCACCACCGGCGTGCGCCAGACGCGAGAACGGTAGTCGTGCCAGATGGCGGCCAGCTCGGTCAGCAACTGGCCCAGCCCTTGCGGCGCCAGGTCAGGGTCATGCGGCGGCGCGATCGCATCGGCGTCGCCGCTTTGCGCGTCATCGCGCGCAGCCGCAGGCGCCCCCGCTGCCTTGGCGCCCGCGACGGCCAGCGGCGCATGCACGGCTTCGGCCTCCAGCAGCATGTAGGCGGCCATGAACCGGCCGGACTCAGGGATGTAGCAGAAGATCTGCTCGCCCGGCTTGACCTCGCGCGTCTCCAGGAATTCGGCCAGCATGATGAGGATGGACGCCGCGCCGGTGTTGCCGCGCCACGCCAGGTTGCTGAACCAGCGCTCGCGCGGAATCACCAGCCCCGCTTTCTCCATCAGGTCTTCGACCACCGGAATGAACTTTTCGGACGAGTAGTGGCACAGGAAATGGTCCACCTGATCCGGGTCCAGCCAACCGTCGCGCACCAGCTTCGCGTACTCGTGGATGCCGATGTCGAACAGGTGCGGCAAGAGCCGGATGTCCTGGCGCAAGGACAGCGCGCCATCGGCCTCGGCCTCGTTCCAGGACGGATAGTCCAGGTGGCCCTTCTGCCGGTCGGCCGACAGCCCCAGCTGCATGCACACCGGATAGTCGCCCGAGAACGATCGCTGGTGCACCCACTTCAGCTTGAGCCGCACACCATTGGACGCGCCAGGCAGCGCGCGGCCGGTATTGCCCAACAGCAGCGCGCCCGCGCCGTCCGACAGCATCCAGCGCAGGAAGTGCGCATCGAAATCCGCGTCGTAGCCACGCGCCGCGAAGCGCGAACGCTTGAAGAGCCGCGACGGCAGTTCGCTGGCCACGGCCAGGGCGCTGGCGTGTCCGCCCATTTCCACGCCTTGCGCGGCCGCCTGGATCGCCGACACGCCGGCGGCGCAGATGCCATGCACCGACAGCGTCTCCATCGGCTGCGCGGCCAGTTCGCCCTGGATCATGTTCGAAAAGCCCGGCATCAACGCGTCGCCGCCCGACGAGCCGCTGGTCAGCAGCGACACGGCGGACAGGTCGCTGTCGTTGCGCCGCAGGCAATCCCGGATCGCGTTGGCGGCCAGTTGGGCGTTGGTGAATACGGTGGCGCCCTCGGGGTCGATGGCGTAGTAGCGGTGCTTGATGCCGTTCTCGGCCAGGATGCGGCTCTTGATGCGGCTGGACATCCGGTTCAATGGCGCGATGTAGCTGTCCATGGCGTCGTTGGACACGGGCTCGCCCGGCATGAAATAGCCGGCGCTCTCCAGGTAGACACGATTGAACGCGATAGGCATGTGGCGGGTCTCTAGTGGGAGTGTGGATGCGGCGCTAGCGGATGTGCTCGGGCGCCATGCGGGAACGGCTGCGCAATCGCGGCACGAAGGTGCCCAGCACGAAGACGCGGAACATGTAGGGCGTAAGGCCCTTTTCGTTCAGCGCGGGATCGACGTGTTGGCGATAGTGCTCGCGGTGCAGCCGGGTCAGGTCGGACCAGTGCGCGCGCGGATGCTCGTGGTGCGCGGTGTGCAGGCCGATGTTGAACAGGAGCGGGTTGACCAGCCCTTCGAAATTGCGTGCGTAGTTCAGCCCGGCGACCGCCCGCGGCCCCCCGTCGGCGTGCGCGTGCTGCAGGTAGTTCGTGGCCAGCAGCCAGTGCAGCCCATGCAGCTGCGGCACGATCACGAACACCAGCGCCTTCACGGGGTTCACCGCCATCAGGCCACCCCACAAGCCCAGCCACACCCCGTACTGCGCCATGCAGTAGCGCCATGCGCCCGGCCAATGGCGGCGCAAGCGGGCGAGCCACGCGAAGAACAGCGGGTACAGCACCCAGCCGGCCTGAAGCGGATGGATCAGGTAACCCCACAGGTGGTTCGTGTCGCCGCCGAAGCGGTAGGTGCGCGCCACGTCGCGCGCACCGTGCTTGAAGCGGTGGTGATTGGCCACATGCGCGGGGTAGAACACGAACGTGGGATGCCCCTGCAGCAGCGTGATCCAGAAATCGGTGGCACGGTTGGTCCAGCGCCCGCGCCACATCCTGATGTGCGTGTGGTTGTGATGGATGACGCCGATGCCCAGCGTCAAAAACAGCATCAGCGCGTACAGCGGCCACCAGAATCCGTAGACCCATTGCCACGCCGCCAACGCGGGCAGCGCCGCCAGATAAGCCAGGCTTTGCCAGTCGCGTCCGTTGCGCAGCGACGGCAGCCGAAGCGTTGGACTACGCCCGTCCGCCAAGCGATTCTCGACGCTGGAACGCGTCCAGCTGCGGGGCCGCCGCCTCGGCGTTGAGCCGGGTGC
Organism: Achromobacter sp.; assembly: GCF_057314935.1. Classification (NCBI taxonomy): domain Bacteria; kingdom Pseudomonadati; phylum Pseudomonadota; class Betaproteobacteria; order Burkholderiales; family Alcaligenaceae; genus Achromobacter; species Achromobacter sp. The sequence goes on along the minus strand of NZ_DBHKZA010000038.1, from coordinate 18,106 downwards.
GGAACAGGCGGTCCATGAACGTGAACTGGAAACCGTAATTGCCGTTGTAGCAGGCATGGTGCAGATGATGCCGGCGGCTGGCGGCGAACCAGTGCGCATACGACACCTTGGGGAAGAAGTCGTAATTGGCGTGCCCGATGCAATTGAAGAACAGGCTGAACAGCGGCACCGACGCCAACGCCCAGAAACTGAAATCATGCAGCAGCATGGGCAGCAGGATCACGTTGCCCAGCATCAGGGCTTCGATGGGATGAAAGCTGTAGGTGGAGAACGGCGTCGTCACAACCGAACGGTGATGCGGCAGATGAAAGCGGCGCAGCGGCTTGGTGTGGAGCAGCCGGTGGTTGACCCAGAAATGCACGTCGTTCCAGGCCACCAGCACCAGGATCTCGACCACGACCTTCTGCCAGCTGGGATCCGGGTCCAGGTGCGCCCAGCCCAGTTGCAGCAGGCCCCACGGGAAGATCATGCCCGTGCCGAACAACAGGATGGACAGCCCCGACTGGGCGAACTCGCGCCGCAGCTGGCCCGGCGCCAGCGGCCGCGGGTCCAGCGGCCGTCCCATGCCCAGCGCCGGCAACACGTGCTGCGTGAGCAGCCAGGTCGCCGCGCCGAAGACCAGATAGATGCCGCCAAAAAACAGCAGCCCCGCCAGCATTACCTGCCAGGCGGACAAGGCTTCAAAAGCTTGGGCCATAAACGTTTGGTTTCACCCTGAGAATGGCCGCATCATAAGCAATCCGTCAGCATCCCGGTAAGCCATTTATTACAAAATGAATCCGGGCACCACAAAGCTGGCTGACGGCGCCCCGGCAACGGCCTAACTTCCGGCTACTGGCAGGGATATAGGCGGTTCAAGCCCGCAACCGCCGCATCCATGCGCGCCGCCAAAGCCGCGCTTGCAGCCGGCATCGGCAGGCGCAGTTCCTCGCTCAGCAACCCCTGACGCCCGAGTTGCGCCTTCAGCGGGCCCGGATTCGGCTCGGCGAACGCCAGCTGGATCACCGGCACCAACGCCTGGAACAGCCGGCGGGCCAGGTCCAGTTGCTGCGCGCGCACGGCCTGGTGCATGGCCACGAACAGATCGGGCCGGATGTGCGCCGCGGCGGCGATCATGCCGGTGCCGCCCAGGCACAGCGTCGACAGCGACTGCAGGTCTTCGCCCGCCAGCACGTTCATCTGGCCGTCAGCGATCAACGCAAGCGTCTTCTCCAGCGACCCGCCGCAGTCCTTGATGGCGGCGATGTTCGGATGCGCGGCCAGCGCCAGCAGGGTCGCCGTGTCCAGCGTCGTGCCGGTGCGGTAGGGAATGTCGTAGAGCACCAGGGGAAAGCGCGACGCGTCGGCCAGGCAGCGGAAATACGCGGCGGCGCCCTCCTGGCCGGCGCGCACGTAGTACGGCGCGGGCGCCAGGATGCCGGCCAGCGGCCGGGTGCCGAATGCGGACAGGCGCTGCATGACGTGGCCCTGGTGGTTGCCGGCCAGGCCCATGACGACAGGCAGGCGGCCGGCCTCGTTGAGCACCGCGTCCAGCACGGCCAGCTGCTCGGCGTCATCCAGCGACGCGGCTTCGCCCGTGCTGCCGCACACGACCAGCCCGTCCACGCCGGCGGCGGCATAGTGGCGCACCAGGCGGCGCAAGGCGCCCCCGTCCACGGCGCCGCCGGAAAACGGCGTCACCAGCGGTACCCAGACGCCCTGGAAAAGTGAAGATTGCGATGACATGGGAACACTCCTTCGATGTAAGCGGACCGTGGTGGGTGCCGTACAGAAGTGCTCGGGATATCAGGGGGTGCGCGCGGAGGCGCCAATGCGCCGCCAGGAGGCCGCTGTTCCGTCGCCCATCTGACGGAACAGCATGCTCCGGTCAGATGAGCGGCTGTTTTTTGGATTTCAGGCCGGCAGCAGCCAGCACCACGCCCAGGGCGCGGATGCAGGAAGCGGATTGGAAGGCCTGATGAATCATGAATGAATGGAACGCGCGATAAGCGACGGATGCAGAAATCTACCGGGCGCCCGCCGCCGTGTCAACGGCCGCAAACGCACCGCTCGTTCAGCCCAGGCTGGCCAGGAACACGGCGCACAGCGCCTGCATGCCCTGGCGGTCGTCTTCGTCAAAGCGGCCGGGTACGGGGCTGTCCACGTCCCACACCCCGATCAGTTCGCCCTGATGCACCAGCGGCACGACAATTTCGGAACGCGAGGCGGCATCGCAGGCGATATGGCCCGGAAACGCGTGCACGTCAGGCACCAGTTGGGTCTGACGCTGGCTGGCGGCCGCGCCGCACACGCCGCGGTCGAGCGGAATGCGCACGCAGGCCGGCTTGCCCTGGAACGGACCCAGCACGAGCTCGGTGCCGTCGAAGAAATAAAAGCCCGCCCAGTTCAGGTCGGGCAGGGCCTGGTAGGCCAGCGCGCTCAGGTTGGCGGCGTTGGCGATGCGGTCGGGTTCGCCTTCCAGCAGGGCGCGAGCCTGGAGGGCCAGCTCGGCGTACAGGGCAGCTTTGGAATCGGCGACGATCGGGGCAGCTTCAAACATGGCGTCAAATGTAACTGTACAGGCGGTTATCGATGCAGGTGATTTTAGGGGTTCCGCGCGTTAAAGGGGCCGGGCTGCTACCGTATGGGACAATAGTTTTTTACCGCAGTCCCCCTCACAAGCCTCTCCCTTTTACCCTTCTTGATCAAGAAGCAATCCATGGACAAGCCTTTCGAACCTGCGTTTTCCTTCTCGGAACGCGCTCAGCAACTTACCAGCTCCGCCATCCGCGAGATCCTCAAGGTCACCGAGCGCCCCGAAGTCATTTCGTTCGCTGGCGGCCTGCCGGCGCCCGGCGGCTTCCCGGTAGAAGTGGTACGTGCTGCATTCGACAAGGTATTGGCCACCAACGGCCGCGCGGCCCTGCAATACGGCCCGACCGAAGGCTATGCGCCGCTGCGCCAATGGGTTGCCGACGACCTGAACCGCGCCGGCGCCAATGTCGCCGCCGACCAGATCCTGATCGTCTCGGGTTCGCAACAGGCGCTGGACCTGCTGGGCAAGGTACTGATCGACAAGGACAGCAAGGTCCTCGTCGAAGACCCCAGCTACCTGGGCGCGCTGCAGTCCTTCAGCCTGTATCAGCCCAAGTTCGTGCCGGTGCCCACCGACGAAGGCGGCCTGATCCCGGAAGCCATCACCCCTGAACTGGCCGACGGCGCGCGCTTCCTGTATGCGCTGCCCAACTTCCAGAACCCCACGGGCCGCACGCTGAACCTGGAGCGCCGCATCGCGCTGGTCAAACGCGCCGCCGAACTGAACCTGACCATCGTCGAAGACGATCCCTACGGCGAACTGCGCTACGCCGGCGAACCGCAGCCGGGCCTGATCGCGCTGGCCGCCGAGCACGGCGCCAACGTGGTGCGCCTGGGCACGTTCTCGAAGGTGCTGGCCCCGGGCCTGCGCCTGGGCTACATCGCCGCCGCGCGTCCGCTGATCAACAAGCTGGTGCAGGCCAAGCAAGCCACCGACCTGCACACGCCCACGCTGACGCAGATGGCCGTGTATGAAATCGTCAAGGACGGCTTCCTGGAAGAGCACCTGCCCAACGTACGCGAAATCTACCGTGCCCAAGGCAGCTGCATGCTGGAAGCCATCAAGCGCGAATTCCCGTCCACCGTCACCTGGACCAAGCCGGAAGGCGGCATGTTCATCTGGCTGACGCTGCCCGAGCACATCGACAGCACCAAGCTGCTGGAGAAGGCGATCGCGCAGAACGTGGCCTTCGTGCCGGGCGCCCCGTTCTACAGCGGCGCCGCCCGCGCCAACACCCTGCGCCTGAGCTTCGCCACCGTGCCGGAAGACAAGATCCGCACCGGCATCGCCATCCTGGGCAAGCTGCTGAAAGGGGAGTAAGCCCCCCCGAAGCGCCTGCGGCGCCTCCCCCCAGGGGGCGCCGCTACGGACCGGCGGAGCCGGATCCGTGCGGCCCCGCTTACGTTGCAATGGCGGCTTATGGGGGAAGTGCCTCGTAGGGGCACTCGGCACGGCGGAATATTGGGGCGGCCGGGCGGAATGCCCGGCCGTTGTTTTATGCTGTCGGCTTTCCCGACCATTTTCCGACCGTGACAGTGAGCGCTCCGCAACAACCTCCCGTCGACTTGAGCGACATCGTCTTCACCGACTGGGTCGAACGCTGGCTGCCCAAGTCGTGGCGGCCCTACGCCCGCCTGTGCCGCCTGGACCGCCCCATCGGGACGTGGCTGACGCTGCTGCCGGCCATCGCCGCGCTCGTCCAGAGCGCGGGCGGCGTGCCCGACTTGCAGCGGCTGATCGTCTTCTCGCTGGGCGCCCTGCTGATGCGCGGCATCGGCTGCACCGTCAACGACATGTGCGACCGCAACTTCGACAAGCACGTCGAACGCACGCGCTTTCGGCCGTTGACCAGCGGCCAGCTGACGATGAAGAACGCCGTGTGGTTCCTGCTGGGCCAATTGGTGGTGTGCGGATCGCTGCTGTTCTTCCTGAACGAAATGAGCCGCTGGCTGGCCGTGGCGGTACTGCCCTTCGTCTTCATCTACCCGCTGTGCAAGCGCGTCACCTACTGGCCGCAGGTGGTGCTGGGCATCTGCTTTAACTGGGGCATGCTCATGGCCTGGTCCGACACGCAGAACCACGTGCCGCTGGCCGCCGTGGCCATGTGGTTCGGCGCGGTGCTCTGGCAGGTGGGCTACGACAGCATCTACGCCTACGTCGACGTGCGCGACGACCGCAGCCTGGGACTGCATTCCACCGCCATGCGCTTTGGCGACCAGGGCAAGCTGTGGATCGGGGGCTTCTATGTCGCCACCGTCGTGCTGTGGGCCTGGGGCGGCTACGCCATGGGCCTGTCGTGGGCGTATCAGGTCGGCATGGCCGCCGTTGCGGTGCATCTGGCGTGGCAATTGAAGGTGTTCGACATCCAGCGCCCCGACCGCAATTTCATGCTGTTCCGCGCCAACCTGTGGCTGGGCGCGCTGCTGGTGGTGGCCGCGCTCGCCGGCACGCTGATCCCTTGAACCGTTGCCGGCGGCGGCGCGGTTGACCCCGCGCATTGCCGGCAACGCCCGATCGCGCGATCATGGTGTCCCCGCCACGCTTACGGAGACACCGCATGCCCTCTTTGATCAAATCCCTGACCGCCGCCGCGGCCGCATGCGCCCTGTTCGGCGTGTTGCCCGCGCAAGCCGCCACCGACTGCTCGGCGCAGCGCGGTTGCGCGGCCAAGTTCTGCGAGATCGAGAACGACATCGCCGCCGCCCAGGCGCAGAACAACACCCGCCGCGAAGCCGGCCTGCGCAAGGCCCTGGCGGAAGCCAAAGCCCACTGCACCGACAGCCGCCTGCAGTCGCAGCGCGAGGCCGACGTGCGCGACAAGCAATCCAAGGTCTCCGAACGCGAGCAGGAACTGAAGGAAGCGCGCGCCAAGGGCAAGCAGGACAAGATCGACAAGGCGCAACGCAAGCTGGAAGAAGCCCAGTCCGAATACAACGCCGCGCTGGTTGAACTGAACCGCTAACGCCTGCATCGCCAGGCCGTTTCCCCTGCCAGCCCCGGGCCCGTCCCGGGGCTGCGTCTTTTTTGCTCCCCCCGACGGCGTCGCGCGGCCCCATCCGGACCACCACCTATTGCGTCATCAAATGGAAATATCGCCACCTATGGTGTCATTTGGAAGAATCCAAATCAATTAGTACAGATTTTGGAAAGATGTTTTCAGGTAATAAGGGTTTATCCCAGGGTTGTTTGAGCACAGAATGCATCTCATCGGGACACAGCAAGCGAACCCCCAGCAATGAGGCCAGAGGTTCGGATCCCAAGCTCACAAGACACCGGAGGTCTGCTATGAAAACCCTTGCTACCGCATTGATGCTGTCCATGTCCGTTCTGGCTGCTGGCGCCCAAGCCGCTGAAGCCGACCAAGGCCCCTCGCGCGCCCAGGTTCAAGCCGAACTGCAACAAGCCAAGGTTTCGGGCCAATACACGTTTGGCGAAGAGGGCTACCCCGCCGCCATCGCCCAGAAGTCCAGCCTGACCTCGCAACAAGTGCAAGCCGAACTGGCGCAAGCCAAGACCGCTGGCGAAGTCACCTTCGGCAACCTGGACTACCCGCCCGTCGCTTCCGCTGAAGCCGCCACGTCGCTGACCCGCGCCCAGGTGCAATCGCAACTGGCGCAAGCCAAGGCAGAAGGCCTGGTCACCTTCGGCAACATGGACTACCCCCCCATGGGCAGCTGATCCCCGGGCCGCCAAAGGCCCTGTGATCACCCCTCGAAAGCCCTTCGGCCCCAAGCCGGAGGGCTTTGTTTTTGACGTTTCGACATCGTATTAAGTCATAACGACGTTAACTTAAGCCGTTACGACACTTTCAGATCTACAAATCGACAGCGCTCCCGCATAGGATGAGGCCAACCCATCCCCCCTCATCGCAGGAGTCGCACCATGTCCACCCTCAACCGTCCCATCGTTCTGCTGGGCGCCGGAAAAATCGGTTTCGCCATCGCCCTGATGCTGGAACGCAGCGGCGATTATTCCGTGCTGGTTGCCGACCAGGACCCCGCCCGCCTGGCCGTCCTGGCCGAATTGGGCTGCGAGACGCGCCAGATCAGCGACGACGCTTCGGTGGCGCGTGCGATCGAAGGCGCCTATGCCGTGGTCAACGCCCTGCCGTTCCATCGCGCCACCGCAGTGGCCGGCCTGTGCGCGAAAGCCGGCGTGCATTACTTCGACCTGACCGAAGACGTCGCCAGCACCCATGCCATCCAGGCGCTGGCGGAGAACGCGCGCAGCGTGCTGATGCCGCAATGCGGCCTGGCGCCCGGTTTCATCGGCATTGTCGGCAACGCGCTGGCGCGACGCTTCGACACCTTGCTGGATCTGCGCATGCGCGTCGGCGCCCTGCCGCGCTATCCGTCCAACAGCCTGCGCTACAACCTGACGTGGAGCACCGAAGGGCTGATCAACGAATACTGCAACCCGTGCGAAGCCATCGTCGATGGGCAATTGACCAGCGTGCCCGCGTTGGAGGGCTATGAGACCTTCGCGCTGGACGGCGTGGAATACGAAGCCTTCAACACCTCGGGCGGCCTGGGCACCCTGCCCGCCACCTTGTTGGGCCGCGCGCGCAACGTGGACTACAAGTCGGTGCGCTATCCCGGCCATTGCAACATCATGAAGCTGCTGCTCAATGACCTGCGCCTGCGCGACCGCCGCGATCTGCTCAAGGACATTTTCGAGTCGGCCATTCCCACCACGGAACAGGATGTGATCGTGATCCAGGCCTCGGCATCGGGCCACCGCCACGGGCGCCTGGAAGAAGAGTCGTACCCGATCCGCGTGTTCGGCGCGGACGTGGACGGTCATCGCTTGAGCGCCATCCAGTTGTCGACGGCCGCAGGCATCTGCGCCGCGCTGGATCTGGTGGCGCAAGGCGCGTTGCCGCAGCAGGGATTCGTGGGCCAGGAAGCCATCGACCTGGACGCGTTGCTGAACAACCGCTTCGGCCGCATCTACGCGGGCAAGCCGCTGGCGTTGGCTGGCTGCGCCACGGCCGACCGTTAAGCGCCGGGACTTTCCCGCCGCGGCGCGGACGCTACGTCCAGCCTTCCAGGCGTAGCGTCGCGCGCACCAGGCGCTGCTCTTCCTGTTCGATTTCGGCCAGGCTCTGGCGCACGCTGTCGACATGGTCGGCGGCGGCCTTGCGCGCCAATTCGGGCTGGCGCCCGATCACGGCATTGAACAGACGCGTGTGCTGGCGGTCGATCTGGCGTTTTTCGGGTTCGCGGTGATAGAGGTTGTTCACGCACGCGAACACCGACCCCAGCAGCAAATCCGTCAGCGACTGCAGGGTGTGCACCAGCACCGGATTGTGCGAAGCCTCGCAAATGGCCAGATGGAACGCGTGGTCCAGATGCGCGTGCGTGGCCGTGTCGGTGGCGGTGCCTTGCGCGCTGACCATCTCGTCATAGCGGCGGCGGATCATGATGAAATCCGCCTCGGTGCCGCGGATGGCCGCCAGTCGCGCGGATTCCGCCTCCAGCAGCGAACGCACTTCCAGCAGGTCGTACAGGGTGCGCGGCTGCGAGTTGAACAAGTGCATCAGCGGCCCGGCATCCACCTTCGAGATGTGGGCCACGAACGATCCCTTGCCTTGCGCGGTATGGATGATCTCGCGCGCCCGCAACAGCTTGAGCCCTTCGCGCAACGCCGTGCGCGACACGCCCAGCTTTTCGGTCAAGCGCCGTTCGGACGGCAGGGCCTGCCCCGCCTTGAGCACGCCGTCCAGGATCAGGCGTTCGATCCGTTCAGCGACCTCGTCCGCCACCTGACGGGGTTTTTCTTCGGTTTCCGCGTACATGCACTCTCCGGACCAGTGGTATGACCAAGCGTTCTTCCGGTCCCAGCCGCTTGGCCCTGCCTCTGTAAGTAGCTGATATAAAACCATAAAAATAGCCACCTTGCCGGAGCGCGTAAAAATAAACTGGTATGACCAGCTGGTTTTGATATGGACATTGCCGCAGGTGCGAACGATGATGTCAGGACAGATTCGCCCGGCGCCCGGCGTCGGCCAGCCCTTTTTACGCTAGAGATCCGCATGACTGAACGCATCCAGCACCACGGCCTGCAAGTGGCGGCCAATCTCAACCAATTCATCGAACGGGAAGCCCTGCCCGGCACCGGCCTGGATGCCGACGGCTTCTGGCAAGGCTTTGCCGCCCTGGTCCACGATCTGGGCCCGAAGAACCGCGCGCTGCTGGCAGAACGCGACCGCCTGCAAGCCGAACTGGATACCTGGCACCGCGCCCATCCCGGCCCCATCGCCGACCCCGCCGCCTACCGCAAGTTCCTGGAAGGCATCGGCTACCTGCTGCCGCAGCCGGCCAGCGTGCAAGCCACGACCGACAACGTCGACACCGAAATCTCGCAGCAGGCCGGCCCGCAGCTCGTCGTGCCGATGTCGAACTCGCGCTACGCGCTGAACGCCGCCAACGCGCGCTGGGGCAGCCTGTATGACGCGCTCTACGGCACCGACGCCATTCCCGCCACCCCGGGCGATACCGGCAAGGGCTACAACGCCGACCGCGGCGCCGCCGTCATCGCGCGCGCCCGCGCTTTCCTGGATTCCGCCGCGCCGCTTGCCCAAGGTTCGCACGCCGACGCCCGCGGCTATACGGTCGAAGGCGGCCAACTGCGCGTGGCGCTGGCCGACGGTGCCACCGGCCTGAAGTCCGGCTCGCAATTCGCCGGCTACCAGGGAGAGGCCTCGGCGCCCACCGCCATCCTACTCAAGAACAACGGGCTGCACTTCGAAGTCCAGATCGACCGCGCCAATGCCATCGGCAGCACGGACGCCGCCGGCGTCAAGGACGTGCTGGTCGAGGCGGCGCTGACCACCATCATGGATTGCGAAGACTCGGTCGCCGCAGTCGATGCGGACGACAAGGTCCACATCTACCGCAATTGGCTCGGCCTGATGAAGGGCGACCTGACCGAAGCCGTCACCAAGGGCGGCAAGACCTTCACGCGCAAGCTCAACGCCGACCGCGTCTATACGCGCCCGGACGGCTCCTCGCTGACCCTGCACGGCCGTTCGCTGATGTTCGTGCGTAACGTCGGGCACCTGATGACCAATCCGGCCATCCTGGACCGCGACGGCCTGGAGATCCCCGAAGGCATCCTGGACGCCGTGGTCACGAGCCTGGCCGCGCTGCAAGACCGCAAGAACAAGCTGAATTCGCGCACCGGTTCCGTCTACATCGTGAAGCCAAAGATGCACGGCCCCGTTGAAGCCGCATTCGCCAGCGAACTCTTCGACCGCGTCGAAGACCTGATCAAGGTGCCGCGCAACACCTTGAAGATGGGCATCATGGACGAAGAGCGCCGCACCAGCATCAACCTGAAGGCGTGCATCGGCGCGGCCGCCTCGCGCGTGGCCTTCATCAACACGGGATTTTTGGACCGCACGGGCGACGAAATGCACTCCAGCATGGAAGCCGGCCCGATGCTGCGCAAGGGCGACATGAAGTCCACCGCCTGGATCACCGCCTACGAACGCAACAACGTGCTGGTCGGCCTGGACAGCGGCCTGCGCGGCCGCGCCCAGATCGGCAAGGGCATGTGGGCCATGCCGGACCTGATGGCCGCCATGCTGGAACAGAAGATCGCGCATCCCAAGGCCGGCGCCAATACCGCCTGGGTTCCCTCGCCCACGGCGGCCACGCTGCACGCGCTGCACTACCACCAGGTCGACGTGCAGGCGGTCCAGAAAGAGCTGGAACGCACCAAGCTGGCCGACGTCCGCGACGAGCTGCTGGGCGGCCTGCTGACCGTGCCGGTGGGCGACCGCTCCAAGTGGTCCGCGGCCGACATCCAGCAAGAACTGGACAACAACGTCCAGGGCATTCTGGGCTATGTGGTGCGCTGGATCGACCAGGGCGTGGGCTGCTCGAAGGTGCCCGACATCCACAACGTGGGCCTGATGGAAGACCGCGCCACGCTGCGCATCTCCAGCCAGCACATCGCCAACTGGATTCGCCACGGCGTGACCAACCAGGACCAGGTCATGGAAACGTTCAAGCGCATGGCCAAGGTCGTCGACGGCCAGAACGCCGGCGATGCAGCCTACCAGCCCATGGCCGGCCACTTCGACACCTCGCTGGCATTCAAGGCGGCGTGCGCGCTGGTGTTCGAAGGGCTGACCCAGCCCAACGGCTACACCGAACCGTTGCTGCACAAGTACCGCCTGCAATTCAAGGCCGCGGCCGCCTGACGGCACCACGCCGCTCTGCCATCGAAACGGACCGCCTCGGCGGTCCGTTTTTTTTCGGCTGCCGATCCTGCCCCGATTAATTAATCCCGTTATTTCGCACGGTCGTGCTAAATTCACGTTCATGACAGCCAAAACCGAGAAGAGCGAACTGACTTTCGCGGCCATTGTGGACGCGGCCGTGGACATGGCCGCCGCGCAAGGCATGGAAAGCCTGTCTCTCGGCCAGGTGGCCAAGCATCTGGGCATCAGCAAGAGCGGCGTGTTCTCACGCGTGGGGTCGCTTGAAGCCTTGCAGCAAGCGGTGTTGGACGAATACGACCGCCGCTTCGTGGCCGCCGTCTTCACGCCGGCCATGGCGCATCCCCGTGGGCTGCCCCGGCTGAACGCGCTCGTCTCGCTATGGGTGGACCGCGCCAGCAACGTCGAACTGCTTACCGGCTGCATCTATGTCGCCGGCGCCTTCGAATACGACGATGTGGAATCGCCGCTGCGCGCCGTGCTGGAAGACAATCTGCGGCGCTGGCGCGCGGCCATGGTCCGCACCGTCAACCAGGCGTTGGAAGCGGGCCACGTGCGGCCGGACACCGACCCCGAGCAACTGGTGTTCGAGGTCTATAGCCTGATGATCGGTTTGATGCACGACGCCCGCTTCCTGCGGGACCCCAAGGCGCCCGCGCGTGTGCGGGCGGCGTATGAGCGGCTGATCTCGACCTACCGCAGCTTCACCTACGTTGAATAACTGAACCGCGCCGGCGTAGGCCGGCGTTTCTTGGCCCTAATTTCGCACGACCGTGCGAATTTATATTCGGAGCTTGCCATGTGGATTCTGATCGCAGCCATCGCCGCCGGCGCCCTGGCCCACCTGTGGCGGCAATGGCGCGCGCTGCTGCGCCAATTGCCCGACTGCGCCGAACACCTTGTGCTGTTCTAGTGAACAAGCGGCATCCCGGTCTATATTCCGGGATAGCCCAATCGAATCCAGCCATGCCGCGTTCCGTCCACTTACTGATCGTCGATCCGCAGAACGATTTCTGCGACCTGCCCGAGGCCTATCTGCCCACGGACCCGTTGACCGGAAACCCCTGCCAGCCCGCGCTGCCGGTGGCGGGTGCCCACGCCGACATGCAACGGCTGGCGCGCTTCATCGATGCCACCGCGCATGCGCTGACTTCCATCACGGTGACGCTGGATTCGCACCACCGGCTGGATGTCGCGCACCCCACGTTCTGGCGCACAGGCGACGGCCAGCCCGTCGCGCCATTCACGCCGATCACCGCCGCAGAAGTGCGCGCCGGCGCCTTCCACCCGCGCCACATCGACGACCTGCCGCGCACCCTCACCTATCTGGACGAACTGGAGGTGCGCGGCCGCTACACGCTGATGGTGTGGCCAGTGCACTGCGAGATCGGTACCTGGGGGCACAACGTGCATGCGGACGTGCGCGCGGCGTACAGCCGCTGGGAAGACGCGGACCAGTTCATCGTGCGCAAGGTGCCCAAAGGCACGAACCCCTGGACGGAACACTACAGCGCGCTGATGGCCGAAGTGCCAGATCCCGATGATCCCCGCAGCCAGCTCAACCGCAGCCTGCTGGGGTCGCTGGACCGCTCGGACCTGATCATCATTGGCGGAGAAGCCGGCAGCCATTGCGTGCGCGCCACGGTGGAACACCTGGCCGAACACCTGCCCGGCGGCAATCTGTCGCGCATCGTGCTCCTGACCGATTGCATGAGCCCCGTCGCCGGTTTCACCGACGCGCAAGCCACCTTCCTGCAACGCATGCGCGATCTGGGCATGCAGGAGCGCACCAGCGTGGACATGGCGCGGGCGCTGCAAGCCTGAGCCCGCCAAAAGCAACGGCCGCCTGCGGGAGCCGGGCGGCCGTACGGTTTATCGCGGTGATCGGAGCGCGTCTTCGCTATGCGTCCACGGCGGGCTGCGCCGCCTGGTTGCCGTTCACCTTATCGCATTCCACATACAAGGCGCTGATCGCCTCGCACAACGCAGGCGGCTGCTGGAACAGGCGCGCCACCAGCAGGCAGCCTTGCACCGTGGCGAATACGGCCCGGCCCGCGGCGTCGGCCGTGCCGGAGAATTTCAACGTGCCCTGCGCAGCGCCTTCGGCCAGCACGCGGGCCAGCCACGCTTCGTGCGCACGGAAAAAGCCCTGCAGAGCGCCGCGCACGCGATCGGACAAGCTCATGATGTCGGCGGCCAGCATGCCGCCCAGACAGAGCTCACCGGCGCCGCAGGCGCGCGATTCCATCATCGACAGGTATTGCTCCAGCTGCGCCTGCGCGGGCTGCGTGGTGTCGATGGCGCGCACCGTGCCCAGCGCGCGTGCGCTGTACGCCTCGACCGCTTCATAGAGCAGGTCGTCCTTGCCGGGAAAATAATAGTGGATGCTGGACGTCTTCACGCCCACATGCTCCGCCAGGTCGCGGTAGCTGAAACCATTGCAGCCGCGCGTGCGGATCAGCTTCTCGGCGTGGGCCAGCAGCAGGTCTCGAGTGGTGTTGGGGGTCGGAGTGTCCATGGCTGAATATTACCTACTAATAGGTCGGTTCGTCATCGGGGGCCGCCCTAGGTGCGGTCCAAAACGCCCGTGCGGACCCCGGCCGGGAAACATCCCGCCCCCGGGGTCCGCATGTGCCGGCATCCTGCTTAGCCTTGCACGGGCGGGTAGTCCAGTTCACCGCTTTCGGTCAGGCCTTGGGCGCGGGCGGCGGCCAATTCCTGCTTCACCTGGGCACGGGTCTTGTCGTTGCCGACGGCGGCGAACGCGGTAGCGGCGTAGCCTTCTTCACCGGACACGAGTTCACCATTGGCGCGCGCAGCGGCCAACTCTTGCTGCACCTGGGCGCGGGTGACCGTGCTTTCGGTATTCAGGGCGGGCGGATAGTCCAGCTCGCCGGCTTGGGCGGCGCCGATGAAGGAAGCGGACAGGATCAGGGCGGATACGAGGGTCTTCATGGTTGATCTCCAGTAAGGATTAGTGCTGCATCAGGGCGTTGGGCTGAAAGCTATCTATCGCTAGATAGATACGGCCTCAAAAATAAGACTTCAAAAACTCAGCCTTGAACGGGCGGGTAATCCAGTTCGCCGCTTTCGGTCAGGCCTTGGGCGCGGGCGGCGGCCAGTTCCTGCTTCACTTGGGCACGGGTCTTATCGTTGCCGACGGCGGCAAACGCGGTAGCGGCGTAGCCTTCTTCGCCGGACACGAGCTCACCATTGGCGCGCGCAGCGGCCAACTCTTGCTGCACCTGGGCGCGGGTGACCGTGCTTTCGGTATTCAGGGCGGGCGGATAGTCCAGCTCGCCGGCTTGGGCGGCGCCGATGAAGGAAGCGGACAGGATCAGGGCGGATACGAGGGTCTTCATGGTTGATCTCCAGATAACGGATTCGATGCGGGTTTCGGTTTAAACTATCTACTTATAGGTAGATAACTAGGGAAATAAAAAAGCGGTCCTACTGTATTTCTGGTTCCGGCGTCAGCGGCTTGTTTGGTGTGCTGCGTCGATGGATGAATCTTACCTACTACTAGATAGATAGCGCAAGCCGGTATTGTGAAACCAAATATTTCATGATGCCCGGCGGCAACATCCGCTTATCGGCTGGCGGCAACCAGCACCATCATCGGCCGGTCCTGCTCTTGAACCAGCGCCGGCTGCGCCGCGAGTTGCTCGGCCGTCGGCGCCCATTCCTCCACATGCCGGATGGCGAAGCCCGCGTCGATCATCAGATTCAGGTAGGTGCCCAGCGTCCGATGCTGCTTGATCACGCCCTTTGCCAGCCAGTCGGTCGTGCGCGGGCCTTCCAAGGCATATTGGTTCAACGGCCAGATCCGCTGGCCGGCCGCATCCTCCGCAAAGCCCGGCCGAGCAGGCGCGGTGTAAATCGGATGCTCCGCCGAAAACACGAAGCGCCCGCCCGGCACCAGCGCGCGATGGATGGTGGCGAACAGGTCTGCCAGATGCTCGATGTAGTGCAGAGTCAGCGAACTGTAGGCCAGCTCGAAGCGGCCCCAGGGCAACTGCAAGCGCTCCAGGTCGGCGTGCACATAGGAAATCCGGGGCGCCTGGGTCGTCGCCCGAGCCCGATCCAACATGTTTTGGGACACGTCGATGCCCACTACCTCGGCCGCGCCTTGCGCGTCGGCCCAGCGGCAGAACCAGCCGAAGCCGCAGCCCAGATCCACCACCCGGTTGCCGCGCACGTCCGGCAACAGCGCACGCAATGCCGGCCATTCTGGCGCGCCGTCCAGACCGTGCACCGAACGCGCCATCTGGCTGTAGCCTTCGAAGAATTCGGGCGTGTCGTAGATGTTCTGGGTCATGGAGGGCAAGCGGCTTCCGATGCCGCCTCGGTCTTCAACCAGCGCTTCAGGTCTGCCACGGCGGCACTGGCGTCCGCGCGGAAGTACAGGCTAAACCATCCTCCCGTTTCTTTGAACCCGAGGGGCGCGACGAGCCTGCCTGCCTGGATATCGGCCTGCACCAGCATTTCCGGCGCAATGCCGATGCCCCGACCTACTGCCGCGGCGTCCAGCATGTGGCCCAGTTGATCGAACTGATGCTTGGGCGGCGCCAGCGCCGGGGCCTCTGCCAATCCGCATGCGGCGGCCCACTGCTCCCACGCTCGGGGCCGCGAAGACGTCTGCAGCAGCGGCATGCGCAACATGTCGGCCGGCATGGCGACCCGATGCGCCAGCTCGCACGCGCAGACCGGCCCGATCGCCTCGGGGAACAACCGCAAGGCGCCGATCGTCGTGGACGCGTGCACCTCGGCAACGATCAGCACGTCAATAACCCCACGTTCCAACAACGCGATATCGGTTGCCGTTTGCAGCCTGACCTGGATGTCGGGATGCTCGCTCTCGAAGTGCTCGAGCCTTGGAATGATCCAGTTGGACAGCAAACTGGCCGGGGCGCCGATGACCACATCGGCGGATCCCGTTCTGCCGCGCAGCGCGACGCAGCGCTGTTCGAGCATGTCGAAGGCCGGCTGGCAGGCGCGCATCAGGTCGTGGCCCGCCGCGGTCAGCCGCACGCCCCCCGAATGGCGGTCGAACAGCTTGCCGCCCAACCAGGTTTCCAGCTGCCGGATCTGCTGGCTGACCGCGCTGTGCGACACCCGCAGCTCGTCGGCGGCAAGAGACAGGTTCAAGTGCCGGGCGGCGCTGTCGAAGACACGCAGCGCGTTCATGGGAGGAAGGGTACGCATGCCTTAAATATTAGAAAATCTAATAATCCCAGGCAAGAAATCTATGATTTATCACAGGAAATCGTCTCGATACTATAGATGCAACGTGTTCAACGGGCTAACGCCATGTCTCTTGCTTCCCACCCCGCATCCCCCGACACCCTTGGGCAATTCGGCCAATACGGCGGCCGGTACATGCCCGAGACCTTGATCCCGGCGCTTGACGACCTGGAGCGGACCTACCGCGACGTTCTGGACGACGGCGCATTCTGGAACGAATACCGGTCGATGCTGGCCGACTACGTCGGCCGGCCCAGCCCCCTTCTCTATGCCCGCGCGATCACTGAATCCCTTGGCGGCGCCCGCGTCTTCCTGAAGCGGGAAGACCTGAACCACACCGGCGCCCACAAGATCAACAACTGCCTGGGCCAGATCCTGCTGGCCAGGCGAATGGGCAAGACGCGGATCATCGCGGAGACCGGCGCCGGCCAGCACGGGGTGGCGACGGCCACGGTCTGCGCGTTGTACGGCCTGAAATGCGTGATCTTCATGGGTGCGGTCGATGTCGAACGCCAAGCCACCAACGTGGCCCGCATGAAGATGCTGGGCGCAGAAGTGCGGGCCGTACCGGAGGGAGGCGCAACGCTGAAGGACGCGATGAATGCGGCCATCCGCGACTGGATCGCCCACCCGGACGACACGTACTACCTGCTGGGGACGGGCGCAGGACCGCATCCCTACCCCTGGATCGTCCGGGAATTCCAAAAGGTGATCGGCGAAGAGACGCGCGCGCAAATCCTGGAGAAGACAGGCCGCTTGCCTGACGCGATGATCGCGTGCGTCGGCGGCGGCTCCAACGCGATCGGCCTATTCCATCCGTTCCTGGATGATGCCGAAGTCCGGCTGTACGGCGTCGAAGCCGCCGGACATGGCGTCCATACCGCGCATCACGCAGCCAGCATCGGCGCGGGCCGGATGGGTGTGCTGCACGGCTGTTGCAGCTACTTCCTGCAGGATCAAGACGGCCAGATCACGAACGCGCATTCGATTTCGGCGGGGTTGGACTACCCGGGTGTCGGGCCGGAGCACGCCCTGCTGCACGACACGGGCCGGGTGAACTATGTCTCGGTGACTGACGACGAAGCCGTCGACGCCTACCGTTGGCTGACGCAGAAGCAAGGGATCATCCCTGCCTTGGAAAGCGCGCATGCCTTGGCCTATGCCCGACAGCTTGCGCCGCGCCTGGATGCGGACAAGACCATCGTGGTCTGCTTGAGCGGACGCGGCGACAAGGACCTGAACACCGTCCTGCAATTTTCCGGAGCATCGACATGAGCCGTCTGGAACATAAGCTCGCCACGCTGCGGGCCGCCGGCCGAGCGGGACTGGCCGCGTATTTCACGGCAGGTGACCCGTCGTACGACGAATGCCTGCGCCTCTTGCATCGCCTGCCCGCCGCCGGCGCCGACGTGATCGAACTCGGCATGCCGTTCAGCGACCCCGTGGCGGACGGTCCCGTCCTTCAATTGGCCAACGACCGGGCGATCCGCGCCGGCCAGACGATGCGGCGGACCCTCGATCTGGTTCGAGCGTTCAGGCAGCAGGATCCGCAAACCCCGATCGTGCTGATGGGGTATCTGAACCCCTTGCTGCAGGTCGGCGTGGCAGCCTTCATGGCCGACGCGGGCCGGGCTGGCGTGGATGGGCTGATCATCGTGGACCTGTCGCCGGACCACGCCGGCGAGATCGGCCGGCAGGCGCAAGCCCACGGCATCGACATCATCCGGATGACGGCCCCGACGACGCCCGCCGCCAGGCTGGATGCCGTGTTGCGCGGAGCAAGCGGCTTCGTCTATCACGTCATGCTGGCGGGAACCACGGGCGGCGCCTTGCCTTCCGATGACGCCATCGCCCAGTCCCTGCAACGCGTAAGAGCCCGGACGCCGCTGCCTATCGCCGCCGGGTTCGGCGTACGGTCCGCCGAGCAGGCGCGCGCCGTCAGCCGCCATGCCGACCTGGTCGCCGTCGGCACGCGGCTGGTGGACGTGTTGGCAACGGGCGGGATCGACGCGGCGCTGGACGAAGTGCGGAAGCTATCCGACGGCATTCGAGCCGGGGCC
>NZ_DBHKZA010000037.1:50790-58513 GCF_057314935.1 Achromobacter sp. | reverse complement strand
TTGACGTAACGCTGCGCGCGCCCAAGCAGGTGGCCGACGGTGCGGGCTACCTTGGGCAGGCGTTCGGGGCCAATGACGATCAAGGCGACGACGCCGATCACCATCAGTTCAGTGAGGCTGACATCAAACATTCGACGGCCGCTCGGGAATTGAAGCAATAAGGGCCGGCCCGTTCAGGGCTGGCCCGGGAGACGAGCCGGGGCTCAGGAGTTGGTCTTTTCCTTGGCCTGCACGTCGATGGTTTCACCGGAAACGCGCTGCTGCGCGATCGGGTCTGCCGGCTTTTCGCCGTTGGCGTCCTTCATGCCTTCCTTGAAACCCTTCACCGCGCCACCCAGGTCCGAGCCGATGTTGCGCAGTTTCTTGGTGCCGAAAATCAGCGCCACGATGACCAGAACGACCAACCAATGCCAAATGCTGAAACTACCCATGATGTTTCTCCGAATTACGCGGTTGGGGCTACGCGCCCTTTCCAGGGCCGCGAGCCGCCGATGATGTGGAAATGCAAATGCGGGACTTCCTGGCCGCCTTCGACGCCAGAGTTGATCATGATGCGAAATCCGCCATCAGGGCCCGGACGGCAACCGTTTTCGGCTGCTAGCCGCGGCGCCAACGACATCATTCTACCCAACCAACCTGCGTCCTCGCCCGTAATATCCTGCATGGATGTGACATGACGTCGAGGGATCAGCAGTAAATGCACCGGTGCGGCCGGATTGATATCGTGGAATGCAACAAAGTCCTCGTCCTCGTAGACCTTCTTGGACGGGATGTCGCCAGCGGCGATCTTGCAGAAAAGACAGTTGTCGCTCATTTTCCGGGCTCCGTGGTCAATCTTTGGGGCGGCTTGCCTTCTCGGCCAGGCCCGACAGGCCCTCGCGGCGGGCCAATTCGGCCAGCACGTCTTCCGGCCGCAGGTTGAAATGGGTCAGCGCGACCAGGCAGTGGAACCACAGGTCGGCGGTTTCGCTGACGATGCGCTCGGGCACGCCGTCTTTGGCGGCCATGACCAGTTCCGTGGCTTCTTCGCCGATCTTCTTCAGGAAGGAATCGGGGCCTTTGGCCAGCAGCTTGGCGGAATATGACGCCGTGGGATCGCCGCCGTTTTCGGGGCGGCGGGTTTCCAGCGTGTCGGCGATGCGCGCCAGGATATCGGCGGCGCTTAAGGCTTGATCGGTCATTTGTAGATCATTTCCGGGTCTTTGAGCACCGGGTCCACCGTGACCCAGGACGCCTGGTCCGTCTGGCCTTCCAGGCGGCGGTAGAAACAGCTGGCGCGGCCGGTGTGGCAGGCGATGCCGCCTTCCTGGTGGATTTTCAGCAGGATGACGTCGCCGTCGCAATCCAGGCGCAGTTCATGCACTTCCTGGTGATGGCCGGATTCCTCGCCCTTGCGCCACAGGCGCTGGCGCGAACGCGACCAGTACACCGCGCGGCCCGTGGCGGCGGTTTCGGCAAGCGCGTCGCGGTTCATCCAGGCCACCATCATGATCTGGCCGTTCTCAACGTCTTGGGCGATGGCGGGGATCAGGCCGTTTTCGTCGAAAACGACGTCGGCCATCCAGGTGGGTTCAGTGCTCATATCAGTCCAACCTTACTGCAATGCCTTGTTCGGCCATGAAGCGTTTGCATTCGCCAACGGTGTGCTGGCCGAAATGGAAGATGCTGGCGGCCAGCACGGCGCTGGCGCGGCCGGTGGTGACGCCGTCGGCCAGATGCTGCAGGTTGCCGACGCCGCCGGAGGCGATGACGGGCACCGGCACGGCGTCCGACACGGCGCGGGTCAGCTCCAGGTCGAAGCCCGACTTGGTGCCGTCGCGGTCCATGCTGGTCAAGAGGATCTCGCCGGCGCCATAGGCGGCCATGCGGCGCGCCCAGGCCACGGCGTCCAGCCCGGTGGCCTTGCGGCCGCCGTGCGTGAAGACTTCCCAGCGCGCGGGTTCGCCGGCCGCCGACACGCGGCGCGCGTCGATGGCCACGACCACGCACTGCGAGCCGTGGTAGTCGGAGGCGGCGCGGACCAGTTCCGGATTGGCCACGGCCGCGCTGTTGATGCTGATCTTGTCGGCGCCGGCATTCAGCAGGCGCTGGATGTCGGACACCTGGCGCACGCCGCCGCCCACCGTCAGCGGGATGAAGACCTGCGAGGCCACCTGCTCGATGATGGGCAGGATCAGGTCGCGGCCGTCGCTGGTGGCGGTGATGTCCAGGAAGGTCAGTTCGTCGGCGCCCTGCTCGTTGTAGCGGCGGGCGATTTCGACGGGGTCGCCGGCGTCCAGCAGGTTGACGAAGTTCACGCCCTTGACGACGCGGCCGGCGGTGACGTCAAGGCAGGGGATGATGCGGCGGGTCAGCGCGCTCTGGACGGGCGCGCCGGCCCCGGGGGTGCTGCTGGAGGTGGTCATTTTGCCAATTCGTCGGCGCGAGCCTGGGCTGCCTGGAAATCAAGCGTGCCTTCGTAGATGCTGCGGCCCAGGATGGCGCCTTCGACGCCCTCTTCCTCGACGGCGCACAGGGCTTCGATGTCCTGGATGCCGGCGATGCCGCCCGAAGCGTACACGGGGATGCGCACGTGCTGGGCCAGGCGGACCGTGGCTTCGACATTGACGCCCGACAGCATGCCGTCACGGCCGATGTCGGTGTAGATGATGGCTTCGCAGCCGTAGTCTTCGAACTTCTTGGCCAGGTCGAGCACGTCGTGGCGGGTCAGCTTGCTCCAGCCGTCGGTGGCGATCTTGCCGTCGCGGGCGTCCAGGCCGACGATGATCTGGCCGGGGAAAGCGCCGCAGGCATCTTGCAGGAAGCCCGGGTTCTTGACCGCGGCGGTGCCGATGATCACGTAGGAAATGCCGGCGTCAAGGTAGCGCTCGATGGTGTCGAGGTCGCGGATGCCGCCGCCGATCTGGACGGGGATGTCGTCGCCGACGGCGTCCAGGATGGCCTTGATGGGCGCTTCGTTCTTCGGTTTGCCGGCGACGGCGCCGTTCAGGTCGACCAGATGCAGGCGGCGCGCGCCCTGGTCAAGCCAACGGGTGGCCATGGCGGCGGGGTCTTCGGAGAACACCGTTGCATCGTCCAGGTCACCCTGGCGCAGGCGCACGCAGCGCCCGTCTTTAAGATCGATGGCGGGGATCAGCAGCATGGTGGGCAGCAAAAAAGAAAGAGGGGTTGAATGGGCTGGCGCAGCAGGCTCAAGGCCTACGGCTGCCAGTCTACAAAATTGCGATACAGGCGCAAACCGTGTTCGGCGCTCTTTTCGGGGTGGAACTGCACCGCGAAAATGTTAGCTGCCGCCACTGCGCAGGTAAAGGCGACGCCGTAATCGGTTTCACCAACAGTCAGGCCGGAATCGTCCGGATCGGCGTAGTAACTATGGACGAAATAGAAGTGCGTGTCGTCCGGAATGCCGTCCCAGATAGGGTGAGAGCGCGTCTGGCGGACTTTGTTCCATCCCATGTGCGGCACTTTCAGCCGTTCCGGGCGGGTGTCGACCGCGCCGGCCGCGCCGGTGTCGGCCAGGCACGCTTCGTCGTCGGCGGCGATCAGGTCGGCAAAGCGCGGGCCCGAAAAGCGGCGCACGACGCCGGGGAACAGGCCCAGGCAGGACGTGCCGCCCTCTTCAGAGGAGTCGAACAGCATCTGTTCGCCCACGCAGACGCCCAGCAGGGGCTTGTTGCGGGCGGCGCGCACGACCGCTTCGCGCAGGCCGGATTCATTCAGGGTGCGCATGCAGTCCGCCATGGCGCCCTGGCCCGGGAAGACCACGCGGTCAGCCGCGTCGATGTCCTGGGGCTGGTTGCAGATGCGGATGTCCGCATCGGGGGCGGCGAACTTCAGGGCGCGTGCGACGGAGTGGAAATTGCCCATTCCATAGTCGACGATGGCGATAGTGGTCACTTCTTTTGCCTGGTGCGGTGGGGTTGGCGAACGTTACAGCACGCCCTTGGTGGAGGGCACGACGTCGCCCATGCGCGGGTCGACTTCCATGGCCATGCGCAGGGCGCGGCCACAGGCCTTGAACACGGTTTCCGCCTGGTGGTGGGCGTTGAAACCGCGCAGGTTGTCGATGTGCAGCGTGATCAGCGCGTGGTTGACCAGGCCCTGGAAGAACTCGCGCGTCAGGTCCACATCGAAATTGCCGATGTGGGCCCGCGTGAACGGGATGTGGTATTCCAGGCCGGGACGGCCCGAGAAGTCCACCACGACGCGCGACAGCGCTTCGTCCAGCGGCACGTAGGCGTGGCCGTAGCGGCGCAGGCCGGCCTTGGTGCCGACGGCCTTGGCGATCGCCATGCCCAGCGTGATGCCCACGTCTTCCACCGTATGGTGCGCATCGATGTGCAGGTCGCCCTCGGCCTTGATGTCGAGGTCGATCAGGCCGTGGCGCGCGATCTGGTCCAGCATGTGGTCCAGGAAGGGCACGCCCGTGTCGATCGTCTGCTTGCCGGTGCCGTCGATGTTGATGGCCACGCGGATGCGGGTTTCGTTGGTGTTGCGGGTGATCTCTGCGGTACGCATGTTAAGCACTCAAAATCTCTTGCAGGGCAGCCAGCAAGG
This sequence comes from Achromobacter sp., assembly GCF_057314935.1. Classification (NCBI taxonomy): domain Bacteria; kingdom Pseudomonadati; phylum Pseudomonadota; class Betaproteobacteria; order Burkholderiales; family Alcaligenaceae; genus Achromobacter; species Achromobacter sp. The sequence goes on along the minus strand of NZ_DBHKZA010000037.1, from coordinate 53,956 downwards.
CGGCGTTCTCGGCCGGGGCGCCCACCGAGATGCGCAGGCAGTTGGCCAGGAGCGGATGGGCGTTGGAGAAGTTACGAATCAATATTTTGCGCGTTTTCAGCGCAAGATGCACGGCGTTGCCGTCCAGCTTGCCGGAAAAGCGCGCGAGTATGAAGTTGCCTGCGGAAGGGAATACCCTGACGCCGGGCAGCGCGGCCAGGGCGGCGGCCAGCGGTTCGCGGTCGGCGCGCAGGCGCGCGGCCTGCTCGTCCAGCACGTCCTTGTGGCGCAGGACCGTCATCAGCGTGGCCTGGGTCAGCACGTCCAGGTTGTAGGGCGGGCGCACCTTGTTCAGTTCGCCGATCCAGTCCGGATGGCCGGCCAGGTAGCCGAAACGCAGCCCCGCCAGGCCGATCTTGGAGACCGTGCGCATGACGACGACGTTGGGCGCGTCCAGCACCTGGGGCATCCAACTGCGCTCAGCAAAGGGCTGGTAGGCCTCGTCCAGCACCACCAGGCCGGGGGCGGCGGCGATGATCGCCTGCACGTCGTGGTCGGACCAGAGCCCGCCGGTGGGGTTGTTGGGCACGGCCAGGAACACGACCTTGGGCTGGTGTTCGCGGATGGCGGCCAGCATGGCCGGCAAATCCAGGGTCAGATCATCGGTCAGCGGCACGCCCACAAAGCGGGCGTGGTCGAAACGGGCCGCCATGTCGAAATAGACGAACGACGGCCAGGGCGACATCACCGTGTCGCCCGGATTGCAGCAGGCCTGCACGACGATGTGGATGAGTTCGTCCGAGCCGTTGCCGAACAGCACGTCGGCGCCGTCAGGCACGCCGAAGCTTGCCTTCACCGCCTGCTGAAGCGCGGACAGGTCGGCCGCCGGATAGCGGTTCAGCGCCGTATCGCGCACCGTGCGGGCGATATCGTCGCGGACCGCGTCGGGCAGCTCGTAGGGGCATTCCATCGCGTCCAGCTTGATGCAGCCTTCCGCGTGCGCCACCGGATACGCGGCCAGTTCGCGGATATCGGCGCGGACCGTGCCGGCGATGCGGCCGGCGACGCTTGCCGCCGGGGCCGCGCTCATGGCTTGTCGATCCGGTACTGGGCGCTGGCGGCGTGCGCCTGCAGGCCCTCGCCCAGTGCCAGTTCGGCGGCGATGCGGCCCAGCGTCTGCGCGCCCTCGCGCGAGACCTGGATCAGGCTGGAGCGCTTCTGGAAGTCGTAGACGCCCAGCGGCGACGAAAAGCGCGCCGTGCGGGATGTGGGCAGCACGTGGTTGGGGCCGGCGCAGTAGTCGCCCAGCGCTTCCGAACTGAAGCGGCCCATGAAGATCGCGCCGGCGTGGCGGATCTTCGCCGTCCAGATTTCGGGCTGTTCGGTCGAGATCTCCAAGTGTTCGGGCGCGATGTCGTTGGCGATCTGGCAGGCTTCTTCCAGGCTTTGGACCTGGATCAGCGCGCCGCGGTTGGCCAGGCTGACGCGCAGGATGTCGGCGCGCGGCATCGTGGGCAAGAGGCGCGCGATGGCGGCTTCGACTTCCTCGATGAAGGCGGCGTCGGGACAGAGCAGGATGGACTGCGCCAGTTCGTCGTGCTCGGCTTGCGAGAACAGGTCCATGGCGATCCAGTCGGCCGGCGTCTTGCCGTCGCAGATGACCAGGATTTCGCTGGGGCCGGCGATCATGTCGATGCCGACCGTGCCGAACACGCGGCGCTTGGCGGCGGCGACATAGGCGTTGCCCGGGCCCACGATCTTGTCCACGGCGGGCACGGTGTCGGTGCCGTAGGCCAAGGCGCCCACGGCCTGCGCGCCGCCGATGGCGAACACGCGGTCCACGCCGCCGATGGCGGCCGCGGCCAGCACGATCGGATTGCGCACGCCGTCGGGCGTGGGCGTGACCATGATCAATTCCTGCACGCCCGCGACCTTGGCCGGGATGGCGTTCATCAGCACTGACGACGGATAGGCGGCCTTGCCGCCCGGCACGTACAGGCCCACGCGGTCCAGCGGGGTGACCTGCTGGCCCAGCATCGTGCCTTCGGCGTCGGTGTAGGTCCAGGTCTCGGCGCGCTGGCGTTCATGGTAGCTGCGCACGCGGTCGGCGGCGGCTTCCAGCGCATTGCGCTGCGCGGCCGGCAACGCGGCAAGCGCCGCATGCCAGTCCGCCTTGGGGATTTCCAGCGTGGCGGCCGAGGCATTCGCCATGCGGTCGAAACGCTGCGTGTATTCCACCAGCGCGGCGTCGCCGCGGGCGCGCACGTCGGCCAGGATGCCGGCGGCGGCGCGGTCGATGGACTCGTCCTCGGTGGCCTCGAAGGCCAGCAGCTTGGACAGGGCGGATTGGAATCCGGGATCGCGGGAGTCGAGACGATTGATCAGTGCCATGGCGTCATGCAGCAAAGCGGAAAGCGGCCGCCGCGGCGTCGCGGCGGGCGGGGGTCAGGCATTGCGGGAAGCGGCTCTTTCGAAGGCGTCCAGCAGCGGTTGCAGGCGGGCGCCGCGCGTTTTCAGCGCGGCCTGGTTGACGATCAGGCGCGACGAGATCGGCATGACGTCTTCGACGGCCACCAGATCGTTGGCGCGCAGCGTGCCGCCGGTGGACACCAGGTCGACGATGCAGTCGGCCAGGCCGACCAGCGGCGCCAGTTCCATCGAACCATACAGCTTGATGATATCGACGTACACGCCCTTGGCCGCAAAGTGTTCACGGGCTGAGTGGACGTACTTGGTGGCCACGCGCAGGCGCGCGCCCTGGTGCACGGCGCCTTCGTAGTCGAATCCGTTGCGCACGGCCACGGCCAGGCGGCACTTGGCGATGTTCAGGTCGATGGGCTGGTACAGGCCGCCGGGCTGTTCCTTGGCATGCTCGATCAACACGTCCTTGCCCGCGATGCCGAGGTCCGCCGCGCCGTATTGCACGTAGGTCGGCACGTCTGAGGCGCGCACGATGATCAGGCGCAGGCCAGGGTCGCTGGTCGGCAGGATCAGTTTGCGCGAGCTTTCGGGGCTCTCGGTCACTTCGATGCCGGCCTCGGCCAGCAACGGCATGGTTTCTTCAAAAATCCGGCCCTTGGACAGTGCCAGGGTCAGGGGCTTTGTTGTGGCGTCGTTCATTGCAGAGCCGCCTCAAAATGAACGGGCCCACTCGGGGGGCAGCAAGCCGAAGGCGCAGCGTGGGGGC
>NZ_DBHKZA010000037.1:30317-50690 GCF_057314935.1 Achromobacter sp. | reverse complement strand
CTCGGGGGGCAGCAAGCCGAAGGCGCAGCGTGGGGGCTATTAAATTTCATGCCTGTTCCTTGCCGGTAACGCGTTGGATGTTCGCGCCCAGGGCGCGTAGTTTGACTTCCATCTGGTCGTAGCCACGATCCAGGTGGTAAATGCGATCGATCACGGTATCGCCGTCGGCCGCCAGGCCGGCGATGACCAGACTGGCCGAGGCGCGCAGATCGGTGGCCATGACGGTGGCGCCCGACAGGCGCTTCACGCCGCGCACGATGGCGGTGTGGCCGTCGATATCGATGTCGGCGCCCATGCGGCGCAGCTCCTGCACGTGCATGTAGCGGTTCTCGAAAATCGTCTCGACGATGACCGAGGTGCCGTCCGCCACGGCGTTCAGCGCCATGACCTGGGCCTGCATGTCGGTGGCGAAGCCCGGATATTCGTGGGTGCGGAACCCCACGGCACGGGGCCGCGCGGACATGGCGCCGCGGATCCAGTCCGGGCCGGTCTCGATGGTCAGGCCGGCCTCGACCAGCTTGTCCAGCGTGGCGCCCAGAATGGCGGGGTCGGTGTTGTTCAGGCGGATGTCGCCGCCGGCCGCGCCCACGGCGCACAGGAACGTGCCGGCTTCGATGCGGTCGGAGATGACGCGGTGCTCGGCGCCATGCAGGCGTTCGACGCCGTCGATCACGATGCGGTCGGTGCCGTGGCCCTGGATGCGGGCGCCCATCTTGATCAGCAGTTCGGCCAGATCCACCACTTCGGGTTCGCGCGCGGCGTTTTCCAGCACGGTCCGGCCGTCGGCCAGCACGGCGGCCATCAGCAGGTTCTCGGTGCCGGTGACGGTGACCATGTCGGTGCGGATGGACGCGCCCTTTAAGCGCTTGGCGCGTGCCACCACGAAGCCGTGTTCGATGCTGATCTCGGCGCCCAGCGCGGCCAGGCCCTTGATGTGCTGGTCAACCGGGCGCTGCCCGATGGTGCAGCCGCCGGGCAGGCTGACGCGGGCTTCGCCGAAGCGGGCAACGAGCGGACCCAGCACCAGGATCGATGCGCGCATCGTCTTGACCAGGTCGTACGGCGCTTCCAGGTTGTCGACGCGGTCGGCCTGCAGCATGACCACGCCGTCCGAACCGCGTTCGGCGCGCACGCCCATGCGGCCCAGGAGGCGCAGCATGGTGGCCGTGTCGTTCAGGTGCGGCACGTTGGAAAGCGTCAGCACATCGGCGGTAAGCAAACCGGCGCACAGGATCGGCAGCGCCGAATTCTTGGCGCCGGACACCGTGATTTCGCCGTGCAGCTGCGCGCCGCCCGCGATGCGGAGTTTGTCCATTACTTGCCTGCTTGCTGGTATTCGTCCGGCGTCAGCGTGCGCATCGACAGCGCGTGGATCTCGGCCTTCATGCGGTCGCCAAGCGCGGCGTAGACCAGTTGATGGCGCTGGATCAGGCGCTTGCCTTCGAACGCGGTGCTGACGATGACGGCGTCGAAATGCGAGCCGTCGCCTTGCACGTCGAGATGTTCACAGGACAGGCCGTCCGCGATGTATTGGCGGACTTGCGCGGGAGTGGGAAGCATGGACGTCAGTTCCTGAGTTTGTAGCCGCTGGCCAGAAGCCGCAGCGCATACAGCGATAGCGCCAGGAACACCGCCGTCACCACCGCCAGGCTGCGCCAGGGCGAGACGTCCGACACCGCGAAGAATCCGTAGCGGAATCCGTCGATGGCGTAGAAGATGGGGTTCCAGTGGGACACGCTCTGCCAGAAGGGCGGCAGCGTGTGGATGGAATAGAACACGCCGGACAGGAACGTCGCGGGCATGATCAGGAAATTCTGGAAGGCGGCCAGCTGGTCGAATTTTTCGGACCACAGGCCCGCCACCACGCCCAGCACGGCCATGATGCCGCAGGACAGCACGGCAAACACCAGCAGCCACAGCGGGTTGGCGGGGACGAGCGACACGAAGAACAGCGCCACCGCCCACACGCACAGGCCCACGGCCAGGCCGCGCACGATGGCGGCCAGCACGAAGGCGCCGAAGATGTCGCGGTGCGACAGCGGCGGCAGCAGCATGAAGACGAGGTTGCCCGTGATGCGGCTTTGGATCAGCGACGAGGACGGGTTGGCGAACGCGTTCTGCAGCATGCTCATCATCATGAGGCCGGGGATCAGGAACGCGGTGTAGGGCACGGTGCCATACACCATCAGCCGCCCTTCCAGCACGTGCGCGAAGACCAGCAGGTACAGCAGCGCCGTAATGACGGGGGCGGCGATGGTCTGGAAACCGACCTTCCAGAAGCGCAGCAGTTCCTTGCGCAGCAGGGTCGGAAAACCGGAGCCCGCATCCAGGCGGGGCTGCACCAGCGGCTGGCTGGCGGTCGCGGTGGGCGGCGTCATGACGAAATCTCTTCGGGTTGCAGGGCGGGCGTGGCGGGCTCGTCGCCCTGATGCATGATGCGCACGAACGCGTCTTCCAGGTCGACGCCGCCGACGCGGGCCATCAGGGCCTGCGTGGTGTCCAGCGCCACGATGCGACCACGCTTGAGCATGGCGATGCGGCCGCACAGGGCTTCCGCTTCTTCCAGGTAGTGCGTGGTCAGCATGATCGTGTGGCCGGCCTTGTTCAGGCGCGAGATGAATTCCCACAGGGTTCGGCGCAGGTCCACGTCCACGCCCGCGGTGGGTTCGTCCAGCACGATCACGGGGGGGCGGTGCACCAGCGCCTGCGCCACCAGCACGCGGCGCTTCATGCCGCCGGACAGGGCGCGCATGTTGTTGTCGGCCTTGTCGGCCAGGCCCAGGTTGAACAGGATCTCGTCGATCCAGTCGTCGTTGTTGCGCAGGCCGAAGTAGCCGGACTGGATGCGCAGCGTCTCGCGCACCGTGAAGAACGGGTCGTAGACAAGCTCTTGCGGCACCACGCCCAGCGCGCGCCGCGCCGACTTGTAGTCGGCCACGACGTCGTAGCCACAGACGGTGGCGCGCCCGGACGAGGCGTGCGCCAGGCCGGCAAGGATGGAGATCAGCGTGGTCTTGCCCGCGCCGTTGGGGCCGAGCAGGCCGAAGAACTCGCCGTGCTCGATGTTCAGGCTGACATGGTCCAGCGCCTGGAAGCCGGGGGCGGGCGTGCGCCCGAGCAGCTTCTGCCAGCCGCGCTGGCGCGGCGAGTAGACCTTGGAGACGTTTTCTAGACTGACGGCTGACATGACGGCGGGGGAGTGCCCGGAAAGAGCGAATTGATCATTATATAAGCGCGCCGTGACGGCAAGCGCCTATGGCCCCGGGCGGCGTAGGGATGGAGGGTTAATCCGTCCCTTAAATAATTGGCCCGGCGGGCCACGAGGGGCGCGCCGGGCCGAAAGCAGCCGGAACCGTGGAATTACTGGTTGCGCTGGTTCAAGGCCTTGATCAGGCCGTCGATGCCGTTCTGGTTGATCTGCTGCGCGAACTGGTTACGGTAGTTCTCGATCAGCCAGATGCCTTCGACGTTCATGTCGTAGATCTTCCAGCCTTGCGGCGTCTTCTCCAGGCGGTAGTCCACGCCGGTCGGCTGGCCGTTGGCCTGGCTGATCAGCGTGCGCACGACCACGTCGTCGGCCTTGGGATCGCCGCGAAACGGCAGGGCCTTGACGGTGGTGCTGGGCGTGACGCGGGTCAGCGCGCCGCTATAGGTGCGCACCAGCGTGCCGCGGAACGCATCGGCCAGGGCCGTCTTCTGCTGGTCCGACGCCTGGCGCCAGTAACGGCCTGCGGCCAGGCGCGTCGTCTTCTGGAAGTTGACGTAGGGCAGGATGTGCTGGTTGACCACTTCGTTGATGCGGGCGGTGTTGCCGGCCTTGACGGCGCCGTCCGCCTTGAGCACGTCCAGCGCTTCATTGGCGGTCGCGATGACGAACTGGTCGGGCGAGCCGTTGGGGTCGGGCTTGGCCTGCGCGGCGCCGGCGGCGGCAAGGCCCAGCAGGCCCGCGAAAGTCAGGCGCTGCAACAGGGAAACAAAAGCAAATCGCATCAAAACTCCTTACTGTACCGATGAACGCAAGCCACAGCTTACTTGGTTGCGGGTGCCGGCACGGGGGCGGCCTTGCCGGCGGCAGGGGCATCGCCCTCGTCGTCTTCGTAATTGGGCAGGGAACCTTCGTCTTCCACGCGGTGGCCCAGCACCATGGCGTTGCGGCGCTGCAGGTAGGCGTCGCGGATGAAGCTGTACGGATCCAGCGCGACGCGGTCGATCGTGTCGGTGGCGCTCAGCAGGCTGGCGCGCGTGTCGACCAGGCGCAGGCCCCACAGCGAGTTGCGCAGGCGCACGTTGTCGATGGAATCGACGCCCATGTAGCCGTAGGTCGTGCCGTAGAAATCGCCGACCAGGCCAGCGCCGTCGCGCACGGTGGACGAACCGAAGAACGGCAGCACCAGGTACGGGCCCTGGCCGAAGCCCCACACGCCCAGCGTCGTGCCGAAGTCGTTGGGGATCTTGCGCGCGCCGTTGGCCGAGGCCACGTCGAAGCAGCCGCCCACGCCCATCGTGGTGTTGAACAGGAAGCGGCCCAGCGTGTTCACGAAGTCGTGGCCGCGGCCTTGCAGGAAGCTGTTGGCGCCGGACCAGAGGTCGCCGACGTTGCTGAAGATGTTGTGCACGCAGCTGCGCACCGGCTGCGGCGTGACAAAGGTGTAGGCCTGGGCGACCGGCTTGAAGACCGCGCGGTCGACCGTGTCGTTGAACTTGTAGACGCCCCGGTTGAAGCCTTCCCACGGATCGCGCGGATCCGGGTTCTGCGGCGCGGCGCAGCCGGCCATCAGCGCACCCGCCGCTGCGATGGTGGCAATTCGGGAAATTGCGTTCTTGTTCATGATCAGGGCATTCCTATCGACGATTCTTATGATATTGCGATGGCCAAGCGCAGCCTGTTACGGCGTCTTTCGCATCGTCTTCAATTTGGCGCTTTCGCGGCGGGTTCGGGTTCGGAGGAGGCCGCACCCTGCTTTTCCGCGGAGCCGTACAGGAACTGGCTGATCAGCTGTTCAAGCACAACTGCGCTTTGTGTATAGCGGATTTTTCCGCCGTCGGTAAAGTTCTCTTCTTCGCTGCCTGCCGTCAGGCCCAGGTACTGTTCACCCAGCAAGCCGGACGTGAGGATCGACGCCGAGGTGTCCTTGGGGAACTGGTAGGCCTTCTCCAGATTCACCGATACGACCGCCTGGAAGGTCTTGTCGTCGAAGGTGATGCTGGACACGCGGCCCACCACGACGCCGGCGCTTTTGACCGCGGCACGCGGCTTGAGGCCGCCTACGTTATCGAAGTTGGCCGATAGCGTATAGGTCGGGGCGAAGGAAAAGGTGCTGAGGTTGCCGGCGCGCAACGCCAGGAACACCAGCGCGATCGCGCCCAGCAGTACAAACAGGCCTACCCAGAAGTCGGTTTTTTCGCGTGACATGATCGATCCGTTTCAATTTCCAAACATCAAGGCGGTGAGCAGGAAGTCCAGCCCAAGTACCGCCAGGGAGCCCACGACCACGGTGCGCGTGGTGGCGCGGGCGACGCCTTCAGGGGTGGGCCGGGCCTGCCAGCCTTCATAGAGCGCCACCAGCGTCACCGTGACGCCGAACACCAGGCTCTTGATGACGCCGTTGGCCACGTCGTTCCAGACATCGACGCCGCTTTGCATCTGCGACCAGAACGCGCCCGCGTCCACGCCGATCATCACGACGCCCACGACCCAGCCGCCCAGGATGCCCACCATGGAGAACACCGCCGCCAGGATGGGCATGGCGATGATGCCGCCCCACAGGCGCGGCACCAGCACGCGGCGGATCGGGTCGACGGCCATGACCTCCATGGCCGACAGTTGTTCGCCGGCCTTCATCAGGCCGATTTCGGCGGTCAAGGACGTGCCCGCGCGGCCGGCGAACAGCAGCGCCGTCACCACGGGGCCCAGTTCGCGCACCAGCGACAGGGCCACCAGCAGCCCCAGCGCTTCTTCGGAACCATAGCGGTTCAGCGTGTAGTAGCCCTGCAGCCCCAGCACGAAGCCCACGAACATGCCGGACACGGCGATGATCAGGAGCGAATAGTTGCCGATGAAATGGACTTGCTGCGACACCAGGCGCGGGCGCGAGAACACGATGCCGCTGCGCGCCAGCATGCCGCCGAAGAACCGGGTGAAGTAGCCGATGCCGGAGACGAGGTTGCGCACCCACCCGCCCAGCGCGCTCACGGGATTGTTGGATCCGCTCATGCTTTGCGCCCTTTCTGTTCGGAAAGCCACTTTTGGAAAGCAGGCGTTTCGGGGTACTGGAACGCGACCGGGCCGTCGGGTTCGCCTTTCAGGAATTGCTGGACGTACGGGTCGTCCGAGGCCGACAGCGTCTCGGGGGTTCCGGCGGCGGCCAGCTTGCCCTGCCCCACCAGGTACACCTGGTCGGCAATGGCGAAGGATTCCTGCACGTCGTGGGTGATCAGCACCGAGGCGCAACCCAGGCGGTCGGCCAGGCTGCGGATCAGGCGGGCGGTGATGCCCAGCGAGATCGGGTCCAGCCCGGCGAAGGGCTCGTCGTACAGGATCAGTTCGGGTTCCAGCACCACGGCGCGGGCCAGGGCGACGCGGCGCGCCATGCCGCCGGAGATCTCGGCCACCTTCAGGTGCGCGGCGGCGCGCAGGCCGACGGCGTCCAGTTTGTCCAGGACGCGGTCGGTGATGTCGGATTCGGACAGTTTGGTGTGTTCGCGCAGCGGGAACGCGACGTTCTCGAACACGTTCAGGTCGGTGAAGAGCGCGCCCTGCTGGAACAGCACGCCCATGCGCTTGCGCAGGGACTGCAGTTCGGCGGCGGTGGCGCGGCCGATGTCCTGGCCGAACGCCAGGACCCGGCCCTGCTGCGCGACGAGCTGGCCGGTGGCCGCCCGCAACAGCGTGGTCTTGCCCGAACCCGAGCCGCCCATGACGGCGACCACTTGGCCCGCGCGCACGTCCATGGAGATATCGCGCAAGACGGTGAAATCACCGTAGCCTAGCGCCACACCTTCCAGGCGCAGGGCGAATTCCGGGGTGCTGCTTGTTTGAGCGGGCATGGGCAACGAAATGGGTGTTTCGGTGGCGGAGCTTGCCCTGTTGCCTTGTCGACACGCAGGACGGCTAACCGGGCGGCGCGGGCAAGACAGGCTGCGTCGGGAAGCGCCCGGTTATCTCAGGTGCGGGGGACCAAGGCGGACTCTGGCCCCCAGCGGCGAGGCGCCATTGTAGCCCGACGCTTTGTAATCACAATGCGATACGCCGCCAGTGGAACAGTGTTTTCGGTATCAGGGACAATCGCCCGCCCGGGCGCCGCCCCGGCGGGCGTCCCGGGACAGGACCCGTCCGGAGCCCCGGGGACCGGTCAGGCCCGACTGTCAGCGGCGCGATTGGGCCGCCTGGGTTTCCCGTACCAGCCGCTGGACCAGGTCCGCCGTGCTTTCGCGCCGGGCCAGCGGGGCGGCCTGGCCCGCCCACAGGGACAGGACGTTGATATTGCCGGCCTTGCCGCCCGCCGTGCGCAGGGGACGCGTCAGCGCATTCTGCAGCGGATACGGCAGGATGTCGGCGCCGATGGCGTCGGCGTCGCGCATGAAGGCGTTGGAGATGCCGCGCGCCGGCCGGCCGGAGAAGGCGCGGGTCACGCGGGATTGTTCGGAGCGCGTTGCGGGCAGCACGGCCTTGTAGGCGTCGCTGATGCCCGATTCGTCCGTCGTCAGGAAGGCCGTCCCCATTTGTGCGGCGTCCGCGCCCAGGGCCAGCGCGGCGGCGATGCCGCGGCCGTCCATGATGCCGCCCGAGGCGATCACCGGCACGGCGACCGCGTCCGCTATCTGCGGCACCAGCGCCATGGTGCCGATCAGCGAATGCTCGAAATCGTCCAGGAAGGTGCCGCGGTGCCCGCCCGCTTCGGCCCCCTGGGCCACGACGGCGTCCACGCCGTCCTGCTCCAGGGCGACCGCCTCGCGCACGGTGGTCGCCGTGCCGACGGTCAGGATGCCCAGTTCGCGGCAGCGCGCCAGCACGTCGGCCGGGATCCGGCCGAAGGTGAAGCTGAATACCGCCGGGCGCAGCCGCAGGACGGCGTCGATCTGCCCCGGCAGCGGATCGGCCTGCGGGCCGGGCGCGGCGGGGGCCGGCAAGCCCAGTTGCTCGTGGTAACGGGCCATCAGGGCCAGCATGCGACCCGTGTCGCCCTGCATGGGCTGGTCCGGCACCGATGCGAAGAGGTTGATGGCGAACGGCCGCGGCGTGCGGGCGCGGATGTCCGCCGCCGCCGTCTCGATCTGCCCGGGGCTCATGTAGGCCGCCCCGAGGGACCCCAGGACACCCGCTTTCGACGCCTCGGACACCAGTTCCACCGTTGTTGCGCCGCCCGCCATGGGGGCCTGGATGATGGGATGGTCCAGCTTCAGAAGGTCAAGCAGACGGGTGGCCATGGGAAGACTCCTAAGGGTTATTGAAGCTGGATGTTCCCAGCCTTGATGACGTGGGCCCACTTCTCGGTTTCGCTCTTGATGAAGGCCGCGAATTCCTCGGGCGTGCCGCCGCCTGCCTGGCTGCCGGTGTCGGCGATGGCCTTCTGCACATCCGGTTCCTTCAGGATGCGGTTGAACTCGGCGTTCAGCTTGGCGATGATCGGCGCCGGCGTGCCGGCGGGGGCCACAATGCCCTGCCAGTTGTAGGACTCGAAGCCCGGCAGGCCCGATTCGGCCATCGTGGGCACGTCAGGCAGCACGTCCAGGCGCTTGGCGGACGTGACGGCGATGGGGTGGATCTTGGCGCCCTGGATGGCCGGCAGCGCGGAATAGCCCATTTCGAACATCATCGAGATATGGCCGCCCATCAGGTCGGTCGCGGCCAGGCTGCCGCCCTTGTAAGGCACGTGCACGATGTCGATCTTGGCCTGTTCGCGGAACATTTCGCCAGAAAGATGGTGCGCGCCGCCCACGCCCGACGAGCCGAAAGACAGCTTGCCGGGTTGCTTCTTGGCCAGCGCGATCAGGTCGGCCAGCGTCTTGACCGGCAGCTCGTTGTTCACGCTCAGCACCAGCGGGCTGTTTTCGATCAGGACGATGGGCGCCAGGTCCTTTTGGGGGTTGTACGGCATTTCCTTCATCAGGGACGGGTTCACCGCCATCGGGGCCAGGTTGCCCGTGCCGATGGTGTAACCGTCCGGGGCCGCCTTGGCGATCAGGTTGGTGCCGACCACGCCGCCCGCGCCCGCCTTGTTCTCGACCACGATGGGCTGGCCCAGCGATTCGCCCAGTTTGCGCGCCAGCAGCCGCACACGCGTGTCGGCGAAGCCGCCCGGCGCGTAGGGGACGATCATGGTGATGGGTTTGGCGGGCCAGTCGGCGGTCTGTGCCTGCGCGGCGCCGCTGAAAGCGGCAACGGCCGCCAACGCGGCGATCAGGGGGCGCAAAGATTTCATGCTGGGTGACTCCTCGTTCTTTTCTCTAATGTGTGCAGCCCTGCGGGCCGATCGCATTATGCCCAGCGCCTTTGCCTTCTGTCGTGATTTTTCCCAAGCGCCAGGCCGAGACCGCGAGCAGCGCCGCGCCGGCGCCCAGGACCTGCGGCAGGCCCGCGCCCCAGTGCGCGGCCCATGAGGCCAACAGCGGCCCCAGGATCTGCCCGGCGGCGAACGCCGCGGTCATGACGGCGGCGGCCCGTGGCGCGGCGGCGCCAGCGGCGCGCCTTGCGGTCAGCATGCCCGCCTGCGTGATCACCATGAAGGTGCCGCCCACCAGCAGCGCGGCCACGATCACGGCGGCGATGTGGTGCCACAGCGCGACCGCCAGCATGCCAAGCGCCATCAGCGCCTGGGCGCCCTGCCAGACGCGCTTGTCGTCGCCGCCGCGCGCAAGCCGAGGAACCAGCAGGCAGGAAACGGCCGCGGCCAGCCCGAACAGCGGCCAGGCCCAGCCGAAGATGGCGGGGTCGGAGATGACCTCCTTGGCCATCGCGGGCAGGAAGGTGGCGGGAATGATGTAGCCCACGCCGAACACGCCGTAGTGCAGCGCCAAGCGGGGAACCGCGGGGGACAGCCGGCCCGGTTGCGCAGCGGCGGCCGATGGCCGGCCGGAGGCGGGCGCCCGGTTCAGCCCCGGCCAGGCGATGGCGGACAAGGCAAGCGTCAACCCGCCCAGGGCCAGCCACATGCCGTCGGCCCGGACGCCCCAGGCCATCAGCGCCAGACAGGCCAGCCCCGTGAGCGCGATGCCCGCGCCCACGCCGGCATAGGTCAGCCCCGAGGCCGCGGGCTCGCGCGGGTCGCCCGCCGGCACGGGCCGCGAGCTGGCCACGCAGATGAAGGCACTGGCGCTGGCATACCCCGCGGCAAGCCGCAGCGCGCACCAGAATGCGACGTCATGGATCAACGGCATGGCCAGCGTCAGCAGCGCCACCGCCAGCAGGCTCAGCGCCAATTGGCCGCGCGGGTGGCGCACGGGCCAGACGACGGCCGCCAGGGCGCCCAGCAGATAGCCCGCGTAGTTGGCCGCGGCGATCCAGCTGCCCTGCGCCAAAGACAAGCCGCCTTCCTGCGCCATCAGCGGCCAGACCGGGGTGAAGGCGAAACGGCCGATTCCCATGGCGGCGGCCAGCGCCAGGGCGGCGGGCCAGGCCAGGCTGACGGCGCTGCGGGAGTCGGGAACGGAGGGGTAAGCAGGCGTTGACATGCGTCCACTCTACGGCTGTACTAATATCTTTAATAGTGAATTATTAAGAACATAGGTTCTTGAAATGAGAAACTTGGATCTCGACGCGTTGCAGATCTTCAAGGCGGTGGCCGACCAGGGCGGCGTGGCGCGCGCCGCCCAGCACCTGAACCGGGTGCAGTCCAATGTCTCGACGCGGTTAAAGCAGCTGGAAGCCTCGTTGAACGCCCCGCTCTTCCGGCGCCAGAACCGCCGCCTGGTGTTGTCGGACCAGGGGCGCGTGCTGCTGTCGTACGCCGACCGCCTGCTGCGCCTGTCGGACGAGGCGCAGGCCGCGGTGCGCGACGGCGCGCCGCAAGGCGTGCTGCGCATCGGCACGATGGAAAGCACGGCGGCCGCGCGCCTGCCGCCGATCCTGGCGGCCTATCACGCGGCGTGGCCGCAGGTGGGGATCGAACTGGTTACCGGCACGTCTGGCGCGTTGGCGGCCAAGGTGCGCAACTACGAGATCGAAGCGGCGTTCGTGGCCCAGCCGTTTCCGGCGGACGGGCTGGCGGCCATCGACGCCTTCAAAGAGGAACTGACGCTGATCTCGCCGCTGGCCTGGGGAGCAATCACCAGCGCCCGGGATCTTGGCGACCGTACGGTCATCGCGTTTGCGGCAGGGTGTTCGTATCGGCGCATCCTGGAATCGTGGTTGAACCACGAAGGCCTGGCGCCAGGCAGGGTGATGGAGTTTGCGTCGTACCACGCCATCGTGGCGTGCGTGGCGGCAGGGTCAGGCGTCGCCATCGTGCCGCGTTCGGTGCTGGCGGTGCTGGGGGCGGAACACTCGGTCTGTGTCAGCGCGCTGTCCGGCCCTTACGCGCACGCGCAGACCCAGCTGGTCTGGCGTGCGGATGACGATACGCCTGCGCTGCAGGCGCTGCGCCAGCAGTTGGTCGCTTAGAAGCGGTAGCCGACGCCCAGCGTGGCGACCCACGGATCGATGCGTGCGGTGCCGATGTGCTGGCCGTCCAGCTTCACCTTCGACTTGATGTCGATGTAGCGGATGTCGGCGTTCATGAACCAGCGTTCGTTGATCTTGAAGTCCGCGCCCAATTGCGCGGCCACGCCCCAGGAGTCGCCCAGCTTCAGGTTCGAGCCCTTCAGCGCGCCTTCGGCCTTGGTGTCGAAGAAGTGCGTGTAGTTGATGCCGACGCCGATGTACGGCTGGATCATGCTGTCGGGCAGGATGTGCCATTGCAGGCTGAGCGTGGGGGGCAATTGCTTGCTGGAGCCGATCTTGCCCAGGCCGCTGCCGCTGACGTCGTGTTCGAACGGCCAGGCGCCCAGCAGTTCGATGCCGATGTTGCGCGTGACCATGTAGCCCAGCGTGAAGCTCGGGCGTACGTTGTTGTTGACGTCGAGCTTGACGCTGCCGTCGAGCACCGAACCGTTGTTGGACGACGGACGGACCTGCGTCACGCCCACGCGGAACAGCACGTCGCCTGCCTCATGGGCATGCGCGGGAGCGGCGAGTGCGCCGGCGGCGATCAGCCCGGCGATGGCGGTGGCGCGGAAACGCCCGTTCAGCGAAAACATTTTTCTTCTCCGATCTTTCCATGAGGGTGAGACCACAGGTTCTCAAACCTGGCGCAGGGCCCGGTTGATATGTGTCAAACCGTGAAAAGATGCGGAGGACGTCGTGGCGGCGCGGCAACAGGAACCGGACGAATCCTACGCCAGCGCCAATAGGAAAACGCCTGCGCCCAAGCCCAGCATGATGAAAGGGCTGATGCGCGTATAGACGAGCGCCGCGGTGGAGGCGGCCGCCACGCCCCAGGCCCACGCGCCGCCCTCGGCCGCCCGCAGGATCGTGCAGGACGAAGCGAGGATCATGCCGGCGGCCACCGGCACCAGCCCGGCTTCGATGGAACGGATGCAGGCGGTATGCCGGTAGCGCGCCCAGACCCGCGCCAGCGCGTAGATCAGCAGCGAGCACGGCAGGAAGATCGCGATCGATGCCGCGATCGCGCCGGCCCAGCCGCCCACGTGCCAGCCGATCAGGGTCACCAGCAGCGAGGCCGGACCGGGCGTGATGCGCGACAGCGCGAAGTAGTCCAGGAACTGCGCATCGTTGATCCAGCCGTAGCTGTCCACCGCCTGGCGATGGATGTCCGGCAGGATGCTCTGGCCGCCGCCGACCGTCAGGAACGACAGCGGCGTGAACACCGCGAACAGGTCGTGCAACGTCGCCAGGTTCATTTGCGCGGCTCCTGCCGGCGGATGCGCGTGTACGCGATGAAGATCGACAACGGGGCCATCACGCCCACCACCCACAGCAGCGGCAGGCGCAACAGGAAGATGGCGACGAAGGTGCAGGCCATGATGGCGGCGGGCACCCGGCCGATCAAGGCCCGCCGCGCCGCGCGCAAGCCCGTCTGCAGCGAGACGCCTACCGCGGCGGCGGCCACGCCGGCCATCGCCACGTGCAGGCCGTGCGACTGCGCCATGCTGGCGAACAGCGCCGCCAGCGCAATCGCCACCAGCATCGGCGCCACGGTGATGCCCAGGCCGCCCAGCAAGGCGCCGGGCCCGCCCCGCAACCGGAAACCGATCCAGATGGCCAGGTTCACCACGTTCACGCCGGGAAAGGACTGCGCCAGCGCCAGCCCGGACAGGAAATCGGATTCGGACATCCAGCGCCGTTGCTGCACGAATTCCCGCATCATCCAGCCGCTCAAGCCTCCGCCGAAACTGGTCAGGCCGACTTTGGTGAATGCCAGGAAGATCTGCGGCAACGTGGGCGGAGCGGTGGCGGTGTCGGGGGACATGGCGGCTAGGCAAGGGGGCGATGGCGCATCTTACGGAAACGCGAATGTCGCCTGCCTGAATGCATTCGCCGCCTTGGCGCCAGGGGCGCGAAGGCGGCGAACGGGGCTATTCAGAAGAAAGCGATCAGCGCGGCAGTTCGCTTGCGCCCATCAGGTAGGCGTCCACCGAACGCGCGCACTGGCGGCCTTCGCGGATGGCCCAGACCACCAGCGACTGGCCCCGGCGCATGTCGCCCGCCGCAAACACCTTTTCCACGTTGGTGCGGTAGTCGTCGGTGTTGGCGCGCACGTTGCCGCGCGCGTCGCGGTCCACGCCGAATGCGTCCAGCACCGTCTGCACCGGCGACACGAAGCCCATGGCCAGCAGCACGAGATCGGCCTTGATCTCGAATTCCGAGCCTTCGACTTCGCGCATCTTCATCTGGCCGGTGGCCTCGTCCTTGAACCATTCGACGCGGGCGCCGACCAGCTTTTCAACCTTGCCGTTGCTGCCCTTGAGCAGCTTGGTGGTCACGGACCAGTCGCGGTCGCAGCCTTCTTCGTGCGAAGACGACGTGCGCATCTTCAGCGGCCAGTACGGCCACGTCATCGTCTTGTTTTCGGACTCGGGCGGCTGGGGCATCAGTTCGAATTGCGTGACCGAGGCCGCGCCGTGGCGGTTGCTGGTGCCCACGCAATCGGAACCCGTATCGCCACCGCCGATCACGACCACGTGCTTGCCCTTCGCCAGCGTCTGGTCGGTCAGGCGGTCGCCGGCGACGGCCTTGTTCTGCTGGCGCAGGAAGTCCATCGCGTAGTACACGCCCGACAATTCGCGGCCCGGCACCGGCAGGTCGCGCGGGGTCTCGGAACCGCCCGTCATGACGATCGCGTCGAATTCCGCCTTCAGCGAATCGGGCGTGCGCACCGTCAGGCCATCGGCCACGGGGTCCTTCGGGTTGCCGATGTAGGTCGACGGCGCGAATTCCACGCCCTCGGCTTCCATCTGCGAAATGCGGCGGTCGATCTGGTGCTTTTCCAGCTTGAAGTCGGGGATGCCGTAGCGCAGCAGGCCGCCGATGCGGTCGCTTTTTTCGAACAGCGTCACCGAGTGGCCGGCGCGCGCCAGCTGTTGCGCGCATGCCATGCCGGCCGGGCCGGAGCCCACCACCGCGACCTTCTTTCCCGTCTTCTTGGCCGGCACCAGCGGGGCGACCCAGCCTTCGGCCCAACCCTTGTCGATGATCGCGTGCTCGATGGACTTGATGCCGACAGCGTCGCTGTTGATGTTCAAGGTACAGGCGGCTTCACACGGCGCCGGGCAGATGCGGCCGGTGAACTCGGGGAAGTTGTTGGTGGAGTGCAGCACGTCCAGCGCGCGGCGCCAGTCCTGCTTGTACACCAGGTCATTCCAGTCCGGGATGATGTTGTTGACCGGGCAGCCGTTGTTGCAGAACGGGATGCCGCAGTCCATGCAGCGCGCGGCTTGCTGCTTCGCCTGGTCGTCGGTCAGGTGCAGCACGAATTCGCGCCAGTTCTTCAGCCGCTTCTGCGGGGCCTCGGAGGCCTCCTGCAGACGCTGAAATTCCATAAAGCCGGTAATCTTTCCCATGGTATCCCTCACGCAGCCAGTTGTTGCTGGTTGGCTGCACGCCACATTTCACCCAATGCGCGACGGTAGTCCGTCGGCATGACCTTTACGAATTTGCCGCGCGAGGCTTCCCAGTCGCCCAGGATCTCGCGGGCGCGGTAGCTGCCGGTGTAGCGGAAGTGGTCTTCCACCAGGCGGCGCAGGATGGTTTCATCCGTCTCGCGTTCGCCACCGCGCTGCGCGCTGTGCCAGATGTCGATGTTGTTCAACGCCTGCTGTTCCGCATGCGGCGCCACGCCTTCCAGTTCCACCATGGACAGGTTGACGCGGTGCTTGAGCGTGCGTTCCGGATCCCAGACGTAGGCCACGCCGCCGGACATGCCGGCCGCGAAGTTGCGTCCCGTGGCGCCCAGCACGACGACCGTGCCGCCCGTCATGTATTCGCAGCCGTGGTCGCCCGTGCCTTCCACCACCGTCGCGACGCCCGAATTGCGCACCGCGAAACGTTCGCCGGCCACGCCGTTGAAGAACGCCTCGCCTGCCAGCGCGCCGTACAGCACGGTGTTGCCGGCAATGATGTGGTCGGGGCCGAAGCCGCGGAAGTCGTTGGGCGAGCGCACGATGATGCGGCCGCCGGACAGGCCCTTGCCGACGTAGTCGTTGCCTTCACCCACCAAGTCCATCGTGATGCCGTGCGCCAGGAACGCGCCGAAGCTTTGGCCGGCGGTGCCGTTGCACTGGATGTGGATGGTGTCGTCCGGCAAACCGTCATGGCCGTAGCGCGAGGCCACGGCGCCCGACAGCATGGCGCCGATCGTGCGGTTGCGGTTGCGCACCGGCACGATGAAGGACACCTTTTCGCCGCGTTCCAGCGCGGGGCGGCTGCGGTCGATCAACTGGTGGTCCAGCGCGCCGGCCAGGCCGTGGTCCTGCTCTTCGGTCTGGCGCACGTCGGCATCCGACTGCGTTTGATGGAACACGCGGGCAAAGTCCAGCCCTTGCGCCTTCCAGTGCTCGACGCCCGAGCGCATGTCCAGCAGGTCGGCGCGGCCGATCAGGTCGTCGAACTTGCGGATGCCCAGCTGCGCCATGATTTCGCGGACTTCTTCGGCGATGAAGAAGAAGAAGTTCACGACGTGCTCGGGCTTGCCCTGGAATTTCTTGCGCAGGACGGGGTCCTGCGTGGCCACGCCCACCGGGCAGGTGTTCAGGTGGCACTTGCGCATCATGATGCAGCCTTCGACGACCAGCGGGGCCGTCGCGAAGCCGAATTCGTCGGCGCCCAGCAGCGCGCCGATGACGACGTCGCGGCCGGTCTTCATCTGGCCGTCGGCCTGCACGCGGATGCGGCTGCGCAGGCGGTTCAGCACCAGCGTCTGCTGCGTCTCGGCCAGGCCCAGTTCCCACGGCGTGCCCACGTGCTTGATGGACGACACCGGGGATGCGCCCGTGCCGCCGTCATGGCCGGCGATCACGACGTGGTCGGCCTTGGCCTTGGCGACGCCGGCGGCGACCGTGCCCACGCCCACTTCGGACACGAGCTTGACCGACACCGAGGCCTTGGAATTCACGTTCTTCAGGTCGTGGATCAGCTGGGCCAAGTCTTCGATCGAGTAGATGTCATGGTGCGGCGGGGGCGAAATCAGGCCCACGCCCGGCACCGAGTAGCGCAGCTTGGCGATGTATTCCGACACCTTGTGGCCGGGCAGCTGGCCGCCTTCGCCGGGCTTGGCGCCCTGCGCCATCTTGATCTGGATCTGGTCGGCCGACGACAGGTACTCGGCGGTCACGCCGAAACGGCCCGACGCCACTTGCTTGATCTTCGAGCGCAGCGAGTCGCCCTTCTTCAGCACGACGTCGGCTTCGATGCGGTCCGAACCCAGCAGCGAGGCGAGCGTGTCGCCGTCCTTGATGGTGCTCTTGCCTTCGCGCATTTCGGCGCGGTAGCGCAGTTCGTCTTCGCCGCCTTCTCCGGTGTTGGACTTGCCGCCGATGCGGTTCATGGCGACAGCCAGCACCGAGTGCGCTTCGGTCGAGATCGACCCCAGCGACATGGCGCCGGTGGCAAAGCGCTTGACGATGTCCTTGGCCGATTCGACGTCGTCCAGCGGGATGGCGCGCGACGGGTCGAAGCGGAACTCGAACAGGCCGCGCAGGGTCATGTGGCGACGGCTCTGGTCGTTGATGATCTGCGCGTATTCCTTGTACGTGCGGTAGTTGTTGGCGCGCGAGGCGTGCTGCAGCTTGGCGATGGAATCCGGCGTCCACATGTGCTCTTCGCCGCGCACTCGGTAGGCGTATTCGCCGCCGGCGTCCAGGTCGTTGGCCAGCACCGGGTCGGTGCTGAATGCCGCGCGGTGCTGGCGCAGCGCTTCTTCGGCCACCTGGAAGATGCCGATGCCTTCGATGTTGGACGAGGTGCCGGTGAAGTACTTGTTCACCAGGCCGCTTTGCAGGCCCACGGCTTCGAAGATCTGTGCGCCGGTGTAGGACATGTAGGTCGAGATGCCCATCTTGGACATGACCTTGTTCAAGCCCTTGCCGATCGCCTTGATGAAGTTCTTCACGGCCTTTTCGGGGTCATTCATCTTGCCCAGCGATTCCAGCGCCAGGTAGGGGTGAATGGCTTCGGCGCCGTAGCCGCCCAAGAGCGCGAAATGGTGCACTTCGCGCGCCGAACCGGTCTCCACGACCAGGCCGGTGTTGGTGCGCAGGCCGGCGCGGATCAGGTGCTGGTGGACGGCGGACGTCGCCAGCAGCGCGGGGATGGCCACGCGCTCGCCGTCGACCAGGCGGTCCGACACGATCAGGATGTTGTAGCCGCTTTGCACCGCATCGACGGCGCGCGCGCACAGCGCGGCCACGCGGGCTTCGATGCCCTCGGGGCCCCAGGCGGCCGGGTACGTGATGTCGAGTTCAAAGCTGCGGAACTTCTTGCCGGTGACCTGTTCGATGTCGCGGATCTGCGCCATGGCGGCAAAATCCAGCACCGGCTGGGAGACCTCCAGGCGCAGCGGCGGGTTGACGTTGTTGATGTCCAGCAGGTTGGGCTTGGGGCCGATGAACGACACCAGCGACATCACCAGCTGTTCGCGGATGGGGTCGATGGGCGGGTTCGTGACTTGGGCGAACAACTGGCGGAAATAGTTGTAGAACGGCTTGGCGCGGTCCGACAGCACGGCCAGCGGGGCGTCGTTGCCCATCGAGCCGATGACTTCCTCGCCGGTCGAGGCCATGGGTTCCAGGATGAACTTGTAATCCTCCTGCGTCCAGCCGAAGGCTTGCTGGCGGTCCAGCAGCGACACGGCCGACTGCGTGGCGACCGCCACCTGGCGCGGCGCGGGCAGCGATTCCAGCTTGATCTGCAGGCGTTCGATCCACTGGCGGTACGGGCGGCTGTTGGCCAGTTGCAGCTTGATCTCGGCGTCGTCGATGATGCGGCCCTGTTCCAGGTCGATCAGGAACATCTTGCCCGGCTGCAGGCGCCACTTCTTGACGATGCGGTTCTCGGGGATCGACAGCGTGCCGGCTTCGGACGCCAGGATGACCATGTCGTCATCGGTGACCAGGTAGCGGGCGGGACGCAGGCCGTTGCGGTCCAGGGTGGCGCCGATCTGGCGGCCATCGGTGAACGCGACGGCGGCGGGGCCGTCCCACGGCTCCATCATGGCGGCGTGGTACTCGTAGAACGCGCGGCGCGACTCGTCCATCTGCGTGTGCTGTTCCCAGGCTTCCGGGATCATCATCATCATGGCGTGGGCCAGCGAATAGCCCGAATTCACCAGCAGTTCCAGGCAGTTGTCGAACGTGGCGGTGTCGGACTGGCCTTCGTAGACGATGGGGTACAGCTTCTTCAGGTCGTCGCCCAGCACGGCCGACTGCATCATGCCTTCGCGGGCGCGCAGCCAGTTGAAGTTGCCCTTGACCGTGTTGATTTCGCCGTTGTGCGCAATCATCCGGTAGGGGTGGGCCAGCGGCCAGGCGGGGAACGTGTTGGTCGAAAAACGCTGGTGCACCAGCGCCAGGGCAGACACCGTGCGGGTGTCGGCCAGGTCGCGGTAATAGCGGCCCACCTGGTCGGCCAGCAGCAGGCCCTTGTAGACCACGGTGCGCACCGAGGCCGAGGGCACGAAGTATTCCTTGCCGTGAGCCAGATGCATGTTCTGGATGGCGTGGCTGGCGGTCTTGCGGATCACGTACAGCTTGCGTTCCAGCGCATCGGGCACCATCACGTCGGCGCCGCGGCCGATGAACAGCTGGCGGATCACGGGTTCGCAGTCGCGCACGGTGGGCGACATGGGCATGTCGACGTCCACCGGCACATTGCGCCAGCCCAGCACCACTTGGCCTTCGGCGCGCACGGAACGTTCCAGTTCCTGTTCGCAAGCCAGGCGCGAGGCCGTTTCCTTGGGCAGGAACACCATAGCCACGCCGTACTCGCCCGGAGGCGGCAGGATGATGCCTTGCTGGCTCAGTTCGTCGCGGTAGAGCGTGTCCGGGATCTGGATCAGGATGCCGGCGCCGTCGCCCATCAGCTTGTCTGCGCCGACCGCGCCGCGGTGGTCCAGGTTTTCCAGGATCTTCAGGCCTTGCTGGATGATCGCGTGGCTTTTCTTGCCCTTGATGTGCGCAACAAAACCGACGCCGCAGGCGTCATGCTCATTCTTGGGGTGGTACAGGCCCTGGGCCGAAGGCAGACCGATGCGGCTGGCATCGATGGGGGTCGCCTTGGCGGGGGGACAGGATTCGATCGGGGTAATTTGGGGCATGGCGCGCTCCGCAGTGGGCCTGCGTCGTAATGTTGCAGTGCAGGAGACGGACAATACCCCCGCTGCAAGTAGGGTGCAATAAGAACAAATGGGGTATGACCCTATTTATATCGGTGCTCCATCATAGGGCATAAATATAGGGACACAACAATGGCCGCGCCGTTATTGGCTTCCCGCGCAGGGGTGTAGAGCGGGTAGCGGCCGGGCCTAGTGGAATCCCCGATTTTCGCTTTATGCGTCCCCATTTAAATGAGGTGTCTGGCTGCGAAATATCAACGGGCGGTGTGGTGGAAAATGCACAGGCCGATGCCGGCGGCCGAGCGAGCGGACCGATTCCGGTCGTGGGTAAGCAGCCGGAATCGGCGCAACTGAAAGACGCAGCGAGAAAGATGCAGCGGGAAGAACGCCGGCCAAAAAAACCCGCCATACAGGCGGGTCGGGTGTCAGGAGGTCGTGGTCGGCGTGGAGGTCGGCGGGGCCGCGGAGCCGGACTCGGTGTCCGCGGGGGCGGCTGGCTTCTTGCGCGGCCGGCCACGCTGGCCGGGCGCGACGCGCCGGCTGGCCGTAT
>NZ_DBHKZA010000037.1:22578-30217 GCF_057314935.1 Achromobacter sp. | reverse complement strand
GGCTTCTTGCGCGGCCGGCCACGCTGGCCGGGCGCGACGCGCCGGCTGGCCGTATGGGCCAGGCTGGCGATGAAGTTTGCGCCGCCCAGCGCCCATTGGCCGGAGACGGCTTGATCGATGCGCTGCGTTTCCTCGCGCGACAGGCCATCCTGCAGACGTTTGCGGTAATTGGCCTGACGGTCGAACGGCGTATTGCCGCAAGCCCAATAATCGGCGTGATCGGATTGCCACTGCGCGGGTGCCGCCGTGGTATTGCCCGTGTGGCTGGCCGCTGAGGACCAGGGCCACGAATCGGGGTCTTGCGAGGCGCCGCTGCGCACCGGGTAGGTTTCCAGCCAGACCAGCGCGGGCAACACCCAGGCGCCGGGTTCCAGCAGGGCGGACCGGTACCGGCCCGCGAACACCCGGCCGCCGCGCAAGCGCGCCGCCAGATTGCGGCCCAGCGTCTGCATCAGCCTGGGCAGGCCTTCTTCGTCGGCCGGCGTGGCCAGCAGCAGGATGCGGTCGTTGGCAAGCAGCCAGCCGTGAACCGAGACCCGGTGGCGTTGGGCGGATTCGCCCAGCCACGTGGCCAGTTGGTTCAGGATATCGGCGGGCGCTGGCTGCGATGGCGCGGCCAGCGGCGAAATGAAGTTGGCCTGCACCAGTTGGGGCAGCCCGGGGGCGTACAGACGGGGCAGACGGGCCATAGTGTCAGGGCTTGCGTATCTGGAAGAACGGGTTGTCTTCGCTCACGGTATATAAATAGTGCCACGGTGGGCGCTGGTCAAGTCCCGTGATCACAATATGGGCACGGAATCGTTTCTTTTTTTACCGCCGGGCCCGTATGAGGGGCAGGTTAACATTTGGCGACGGAACGTCGTACCGTGGATATACCCTAACCCGCAGACGTTTTTTTTCACCCCCTGACCGGAGAAAATCCATGCCTGTGGCCTTGGAACTCATTTCCCAGCATCGGTGCTTTGGCGGCACGCAGCGCTACTACCGCCATGAGTCCGCGGCCATCGGCCTGCCCATGCGCTTTTCGGTCTACGTGCCGCCGCAAGCCGAGCACGGCCCGGTGCCGGTGCTGTTCTATCTGGCGGGCCTGACCTGCACGGAAGAGACCTTCATGATCAAGGCGGGCGCCCAGCGCCTGGCGGCCGAACTGGGCGTCATGCTGGTTGCCCCGGACACCAGCCCGCGCGGCGCCAATGTGCCCGGCGAAGACGAAAGCTGGGATCTGGGCACGGGCGCCGGTTTCTACGTGGACGCCACCACGCCCGCCTGGCGCGACCACTACCGCATGTACAGCTATGTCACTGACGAACTGCATGGCATCGTCACTGGCGGCACCCTGCCCGGCGACGCGTCGCGCACGGGCGTTTTCGGCCACTCCATGGGTGGCCACGGCGCGCTGGTGCTAGCGCTGCGCAACCCCGGCAAGTTCCGTTCGGTGTCGGCGTTTGCGCCCATTGCCGCGCCCAGCCTATGCCCGTGGGGCAAGAAAGCGTTCGGCGCCTACCTGGGCGACAACGTCCAGGACTGGGCCGCGTACGACGCGTCGGCCTTGATGCGAGGCCTCACGCGGCCCTTCCCCGCCGGCATCCTGATCGACCAGGGCGAATCAGACCAATTCCTGGCCGAGCAGTTGTATCCCGACGTATTCGAGGCGGCCTGCGCCGCCGCCGATCAGCCGCTGACGCTGCGCCGCCACGCGGGTTACGACCACGGCTACTACTTCATCTCCACCTTTATTGAAGATCACATCCGGTTTCACGTCGAACGGCTTGGAAAGCCGGCGGCCTGAAGACGCGCTTCTATACTGGGGAGCCTGCCGCGGCAGGCGCGTGGCGCCCTGGGCGCGCCCGCAGGGACCCGCGGCTAGCTTGAATAGGAACGCCTGATTTGATCAACGGTATCGCTCCCTTTGTCTGGATACTTCTGGGCGCCGTCGTCGTCCTGCTGCCGGGCCTGGCCATGCTGCTGGGCCGGGGCGGCCCCCGCGACGAACGCGGCCGCAAGAAGTTCCAGTTCCGGCCGGTGCGGCGCCTGTTCGGCCTGATGCTGGTGCTGTTGGGATGCGTGTCGGGGTTGCTGGCGCTGTCGCTGGTCCAGTTCTTCCGGCTGACCACGGACGAATCCGTGGCCCGCATCGAGGTGCGCCAGCAGGCCGAAGGCCAGTTCCAGGTCACGGCCACGGCGCCCGGCATCAGCCCCAAGCAATACGTGCTGTACGGCGACCAGTGGCAGATCGATGCCCGGGTCGTGCGGTGGAAGCTGCCTGCGCTGATGGCGGGCGTGCCGCCGCTGTACCGGTTGGAGCGCTTGTCCGGGCGCTATAGCGACACGGCGCGCGAGGCGTCGGCCACCCGTTCGGTCCACGCGCTCGATGACTGGCCGGCCCCTGATCTGGGGTCCTTGAAGAAAAGTTTTCCGAACTGGTTCCCCTTTGTCGATGTCCAATTTGGAAGCGGTGCCTATATGCCGCTGTTCGATGGCGCGAAATACCAGGTGTTCATGGACCCCCGCGGCGCCTTGTTCGTCCGCCCGGACGGCGAGGCCACCGCAGAAGGCCTGAAACGCCTGGGTTGGTAGGGAATCCGCCTAGGCGCCTGAGGCCCCCTCCGCCGGGAGGCGTCATGCAAATGGACGGTCAAAAATAAACAGGGACGCATAATCCTGGTGAAACTTTGACGCACCGCAATAGTCGAATTAGCACTCCCTTTACTAGAGTGCTAACATCGAATCCATGTCGTTACCCCTTCGCTTTCCGGAGACCCCCGCTATGAAACAACCCAGTACCTCGTTGGCCGCTTCCGGCAACGCCCTGGCGTTGGCCATTGCCAATCCGGGCGCACTTGGCACGATCGACGCGTACATCTCTTCGGTCAACCGCCTGCCGGTCCTGTCCGCCGAGCGTGAAACCGAGCTGGGCCGTCGCCTGCGCGACCAGGAAGACCTGGGCGCGGCGCGCGAGCTGATTCTGTCTCACCTGCGCCTGGTGGTGTCGGTTGCCCGCCAGTACCTCGGGTATGGCTTGCCGCACGCCGACCTGATCCAGGAAGGCAACGTCGGCCTGATGAAGGCCGTGAAGCGTTTCGACCCCGAGCGCGGCGTGCGCCTGGTGTCGTTCGCCGTGCACTGGATCAAGGCCGAAATCCACGAATACATCATCCGCAACTGGCGCCTGGTCAAGGTGGCGACCACCAAGGCCCAGCGCAAGCTGTTCTTCAACCTGCGCAGCATGCGCCCCGATGGCCAGACGCTGGACCCGGAGCAGGTCGATCACATCGCGCGCGAATTGAACGTACGCCGCGAAGACGTGAGCGAAATGGAAGTGCGCCTGTCCGGCCGCGACATGTCGCTGGAAAACCAGGACGACGACGACGACAGCTACGCGCCGATCGCCTACCTGTCCGACGATGGCCGCCAGGAACCGACGCGGGTGCTGGAACGCGCTGCGCGCGACCAGTTGCAAAGCACGGGGCTGACCACCGCGCTGGAAGCGCTGGACGCCCGCTCGCGCCGTATCGTCGAGGCCCGCTGGCTGCAAGATGACGGTGGCGCCACGCTGCACGAACTGGCGCAGGAGTTCGGCGTGTCGGCCGAACGCATCCGCCAGATCGAAGCTGCCGCCTTGAAGAAGATGCGCGGCAACCTGGCCGCCTGATCCGCCGGGTTCCCCCGCTGCGTCAATCAGCAAGAAGGGCCGCGCAAGCGGCCCTTTTCTTTGCGCGCGGCCGCTCGGGCATGCCGCGGCGGCACAAGCGCCACAATCGATCAATAAATTGATACAAATTCGGCCCTTAATTTTGCGTGATTGCAGAAACTTAATGGGGATCGCGCCGACTAACTTCATGTAGACCGCGAACTTCGGTTAGCAGTCTTGTCATCCGTCTCGGCTTCTCCTCTTTCCCCTCCCCTATGAGACGGATGCTTGCGGGGCACCATGCATATCTTGGTGCCCCGTTTTTTATGCCCGCTCGTTATGCGGCTTGCGCGTCGTCCGGCGCCAGCGCCGTATGCCACAGCGCGTCCTGCACGCGACGCACGCCGGTGGCCATCGACCCGTCTTCATAGAGCTTGATCCAGCGGTAGCCGGGCGCCATGTTGTCGACCACGTGCTTGCCGTCGCGGATGCTGAACTGAAAGCAGGTCGACGGCGTGGCCAGCATGCGCAGGTTGTGGCGGCGGCGGTCGAACTCATGATGCACATGGCCCCACAGCAACACGCGCGCCTGCGGAAAGCGGGCCAGGCGCTTGAACAGCGCCTGCGGATTGTCGATCATCATCGAGTCATGCCAGTGGCTGTCGATCTGCATCGGGTTGTGATGCATCGCGATCAGGGTGTGGCGGCCCGGCGCGTCCGCCAGGGCGGACTCAAGCATGTCCAGTTGGCTGTCGGGCAAGTGGCCGGCATTGGAGCCGGGCACCGTGGTGTCCAGCGCCACGACACGCCAGGCGCCGACGTCGGTCACCGGCGCCGACCATTGCGGCAATTCCTGGCGCAGCACGGCCGGCTGGTCGTGATTGCCCGGCAGGCAGCGGATCTGCGCGCGGGCCAATGCCTCGGACTCGCCCAGGATGGCGGCAAAGCGCCGGTACGAAGCCGCTTCCCCGTCTTGCGACAGGTCGCCCGTGGCCATCAACAGGTCGGGGTGCTTGCCGTCGGCCTCGATCTGGCGCAGTACGGCGCGCAGGCTCGCATCGGTATTGACGCCCAGCATCGCGGTGTCGGGTTCGCCGAACAAATGGCTGTCGGTCAGCTGGACGAGCATGGCGGGCGCGTGTTGGCGCCGGGCCAGGGAATGGACGCGGGGCAAGTGCCGCTCCTGCGAAGTGGATACCGTTTGCACATTACCCAAAAAACAGGGCGTGGCGCATATTTCTTGGCCGGCTTGGGGTAACGAAACGTGCGTTCTGAATGATTCTCCTCCGTTTGCCGGCAGGAGCCTGAGAAAAAAGCCGCTATTCTTGGGAAACTTCTCACACGCTTCATGATCGGGACGCGGCGCTATCCATGGATGTAGGTTTTCTTGTTTTCGGCTTGGCCGGTTTGCTCACACTGGTCTGCTTCATGCCACCGCTGGCCGGCCGCCTCAAGCTGCCGTACTCGGTGCTGCTGGCTATCGTCGGCTGTCTGCTGGGCATCATCATTCACGTGCACGGCTGGGCGCCCAGCTGGATCGGCGACTTCCTGGATTCGCTGGAACGCTTCGAGATCTCGTCGGAAACCTTCCTGATGGTGTTCCTGCCGGTGCTGCTGTTCGAGACGGCGCTGTCCATGAACGTGCGCCGCCTGATGGACGACATCGGCCCCATCCTGATGATGGCCATCGTGGCCGTGGTGGTGTGCACGGTCGTGGTCGGGGTGACGCTGGACGCGATCTCGCCCTACGGCCTGGTGGTCTGCCTGCTGCTGGGCGCCATCGTCGCCACGACCGACCCGGTCGCCGTGGTGGGCATCTTCCGCGAGGTGGGCGCGCCCAAGCGGCTGACAACACTGGTCGAAGGCGAAAGCCTGTTCAACGACGCGGCGTCCATCGCCCTGTACTCCGTGCTGCTGGCCGTGCTGAGCGGCCACGGCGAACTGACCGTCAGCGGCATCTTCAACGACTTCATCGTGCACTTCATCGGGGGCGGCATCGCCGGTTTCGCGATGGGGCGGCTGGCCTGCTTCCTGTTCGCGTGGCTGCGCGGCTTTCCCACGGCCGAGATCACGCTCACCTTGACGCTGGCCTACCTGTCCTTCTTCATCTCGGAGCACTACCTGAACGTCTCGGGCGTGGTCGCCACCGTGATCGCGGGCCTGGTCGTGGGGTCGACGGGCCGCACGCGCATGTCGCCCACCACCTTCGAATATCTGTCCAGCGCCTGGGAGCAGTTCGGGTTCTGGGCCAATTCGCTGATTTTCCTGTTCGCGGCCATGCTGATCCCCAAGCTGATGGCCGCCGCCGATTGGCAGGAACTGGTGCTGGTGGCCGTGGTGTTCGTCGCGACGCTGATCGCGCGCGCCATCGTGGTGTTCGGCCTGCTGCCGCTGTTGGGGCTGACCCGCCTGGGCACCAAGGTCAGCAACCCGTACAAGGTGGTGATGCTGTGGGGCGGACTGCGCGGGGCCGTGTCGCTGGCGCTGGCGCTGGCCGTGACGGAGCAAACCGGCGTGCCCGAAGAGGCGCGCCAGTTCATTGCCGTGGCCACGACCAGCTACGTGCTGCTGACGCTGTTCATCAACGGCATCAGCCTGCGGCCGCTGATCCGCATGCTGGGCCTGAACCAGCTGTCGTCGGTGGAACGCACCATCCGCAACCAGGCGTTGGCCGTGGCGCTGGAAGACCTGCAAGGCAAGACCGACGAAGTGGCCAAGACCGAGCACATCGGCACCGAGGTCCGCGACCGCATCCGCGCCGTGTTCGACGCCAGCCTGACCAGCGTGCATGACGGCCAGGTCGGGCAGATGAGCGACGAGCAGCGAGTGGCCGTGGGCCTGGCCATCGTGGCGCAGCGCGAAGAGGAAATGTTCTTCGACATTTTGAAGGCGCAGATCGTGGACTGGCGCATGGCCGAGGCCCTGCTGGCGCGGGCCGAACGGCTGGAGGACGCCATCCGCCTGGGCGGGGTGCCGGGCTTTGAACGCGCCATCGTGGCGGATGTGCGCTATTCCACGGGCTTTCGCCTGGCGCTGCGCATGCATTACCTGTTCGGCTTCCAAGGCTGGTTGGCGCGCGAGCTTGGCCAGCGGTTCGCCAACCTGATGAGCAAGCGCTCCGTCGCGCAGCGGCTGATCGTGTTCGCGCGCGAGCAGGTCACGCCCCTGCTGGGCGAAGCCGCCACCCAGCGCATCGTATCGCTGCACCAGCGCCGCCTGGACCTGATCGAAAGCGCCATGCAGGCGTTGAATCTGCAGTACCCCTCCTACGCGCAGTGGCTGCAGGAAAGCTATCTGGGCCGCGTGGCGCGCGAACTCGAGCGCATCCGCTACCGCGACATGCTTGAGCAGTTCCTGATCAGCGGTGAAGTCTATGCGGACCTGATGGCGCAGTTGAAGAGCCGCTGGGCGCATATCGACACGCATCCGCCGCTGGACATCGAAATGAGCGCGGCCGAGCTGATCAAGCGCGTGCCGCTGTTCGAGGGCCTGTCGCCCGATTCGCTGCGCGCGATCAGCAAGCTGCTCAAGCCGCGGCTGTCGTTGCCCGACCAGCGCGTGCTGACCCAGGGCCGCCATGGCGAGGAAATGTGCTTTGTGGCGTCTGGCGCCGTGGCCGTGCATCTGCCCGACCACACCATGATCGAACTGGGCAGTGGCGAATTTTTCGGGGAATTGGGGCTGCTGGGCGAACAGCAGATCACGCCGGATGTGACGTCGCTGGGCTACAGCAAGCTGCTGATGCTGTCTTCGCGCGATTTCCACGCCCTGCTGGCGCGCGACGAGCACTTGCGCGAACGCATTCAGGTCGTGGCCAAGCAGCGCCTGCGCGCGATCGAGGTCTGGAAGCAGTTCTCGCAGGCTTCCGCCGCGTCAGCCGCGCCGACCCCCGCGCCGGTCTCGGCCCCGAGCCCGGCCCAGGCGGCCGAAGCGGCGGAAGCCGCAGGCGCCGAGGCGCCTGTCGTGTCGACGGTACCGAAGGTGGCGGATGTGCCGAAGGTGGGGGAT
>NZ_DBHKZA010000037.1:12230-22478 GCF_057314935.1 Achromobacter sp. | reverse complement strand
CGTCCGGCATGCTGGGCGAGCCGGGGGTTGCCCCCCGCTGATTCAGATCTGGCCGGCGGCCTGGCGCTGCATGATGTCTTCGATGATCACCAGCGCCGCCTCCAGCGTGAATTCGCCGTCGGCGACCTGCTTGACGGCGGTCGCCACGTCCACCGTGGCGATCTGCATGACTTCGCCGTCCCGGTTGGCGGGGCGCGCGTCGGCCGCCAGCACGCAGGTGCTGGTCAGCACGTCTTCCACCTGGTAGCCCTCGGGCAGCCGGCGGTGGATGCGCAGGATGGTGCGCAGCGGCGTGCGCTGGGCCAGGTCGGGCGCATCCAGCCCCGCTTCTTCGCCGCATTCGCGCAGCAGCGCCAATTCCAGGTCTTCGCCGCAGCCCGCCAGGCCACCCACCAAGGTGTCCCACATACCGGGATCGGTGGACTTGCTCAGCGCGCGCCGCGCGACCCACAGCCGCCCGTCCGGCGTCCAGGCGTTCAAGTGCACGGCCTTGGTCAGCAAACCCAGCGGCCGCACCGCCGCGCGCTCGATCACGCCCAGCGGCTGTTCGCCGTCCATCACGTCCAGGAGTTCGTCGCGCCAGCCGCGCAGGCAGTTGGCCTGGCGCAACAGTTCCGCGGCATTTTCCAGCACGGCGTTCAGCGCGGCGCCCGGCGTCAGATCCTGGCCGATGCGCAGCGTCGTGTCATCACAGGCAACACCGGGCGCGTCGCGCAGCGCGTCGCACGCGGCATGCGTGGCCCAGCCGCAGCGGCGGCCCGCAATATATAAAGCGTGCGCGCCCTCCGGGGCGGGTTCCTGCGCGCGGGCGCACAGGTCGGCATACAAATCGGGCAACTGCTTGGGCATCGTCGGGCGCCGTGGTGAGGTTGGCGGTGATTTTATGCCACCCTGTTTATGGCGTGAGGTCAAGGGGCGCGTGCAGATGGGGGCAAGCCCCATGAAATCAAGAGGCCCGTCTTACATCTGTTTGCGTGTCCGCTATAATCCGCCAGTTTCTTTGTGATTTCGAGTGGGAATGCGGGGGCCGCTCTATCTCCCTGCCTAGCCCTGCCATCTAATAATTGCGCGTAGTCCTGTTGCAGTGACACTCGTGCCACTAGGCGACAAGGGCCCTCGCGCCGTGTTTCGAGGTAAGCATGAAGAAGTGGAGAGGGATACTGGGGGCTTGTGCGATGCTGATTGGCAGCGTGGCCAGCGCTCAGGTGCAAGACATGCCCGGCGGCCCGAAGGTCAATCAGCTGAACCTGCATGAAGGTGTCACGGCGATTTCGCGCGACATCATGTGGCTGCATTGGTTGCTGCTCACGATCTGTATCGTGATTTTCATCGGTGTGTTCGGGGTGATGTTCTACTCCATCTGGGCACACCGGAAGTCCCGGGGGCACAAGGCCGCGACCTTCCATGAGCATCTGGGCGTGGAAGTCGCCTGGACGGTCATCCCCTTCATCATCGTCATCGCCATGGCGCTACCGGCCACCAAGACGGTCGTGGCCATGAAAGACACCTCAAGCGCCGACCTGACCATCAAGGTCACGGGCTATCAATGGAAGTGGGGCTACGAATACCTCGACGGCTCCGCCGCCGGCGTCAAGTTCCTGTCCACGCTGTCCACGCCCCGCGCGCAGATCGAGAACCGCGAGCCCAAGGGCGAGTTCTATCTGATGGAAGTGGACAACCACATGGTGGTCCCCGTGGATAAGAAGGTCCGGGTCGTGCTGACCGCGGCCGACGTCATCCACTCCTGGATGATCCCCGACTTCGGCGTCAAGCAGGATGCCATCCCCGGCTTCCTGCGAGACACCTGGTTCCGCGCGGAAAAACCTGGCATCTATCGCGGCCAGTGCGCGGAACTCTGTGGCAAGGACCACGCCTTCATGCCCATCGTCGTGGAAGTCCTGGCGCAAGCCGACTACGATAAGTGGGTTGAAGACCAGAAAAAGAAGATGGCGGCAAACGCCGACGATCCTAATAAAGAGTGGACGGAAGCCGAACTGGTTGCCCGTGGCGAGAAGGTTTTCGCCGCCAATTGCGTAGCCTGTCACCAGGCCAACGGCAAGGGCATTCCGGGCAGCTTCCCACCGCTTGACGGAGACAAGGTTGTTCTGGGCCCCAAGGCGGAACAGATCAACACCGTGCTCAAGGGCAAGCCCGGCACCGCGATGGCGGCATTCGGCGGGCAGCTCAATGATGTCGAGATCGCAGCGGTCATCAGCTATACGCGCCATGCCTGGAGCAATGCAGGCAAGGGGCAGGACCCGACGGTTCTACCGAAGGACGTCGCGGCTGCGCGTTGATCGCGCACCCGGCGTTCCCCCCGTTAGAACCGGTTCCGTTTAGTTAGAGATACCCTGCCGTCCCCGTGGAACGGGGGCGGCACTCAGCAGGAAGGAGTCCATCATGAGCAGCGTCACTGTAGACCACGTGTCGCCGGGCCACGGCCACGGTCACGATGACCACCACCACGCCATGCCCACGGGCTGGCGCCGCTGGCTATTCGCCACGAACCATAAAGACATCGGGACGATGTATCTCATCTTCTCGTTTGCCATGTTGCTGGAAGGCGGCACGCTCGCCTTGCTGCTGCGCACCGAACTGTTCGAACCGGGCCTGCAGTTCTTCCGCCCCGAACTGTTCAACCAGTTCACGACCATGCACGGCATCATCATGGTGTTCGGCGCCATCATGCCGGCCTTCGTGGGCTTTGCGAACTGGATGATCCCGATGCAGATCGGCGCATCCGACATGGCGTTCGCGCGCATGAACAACTTCAGCTTCTGGCTGCTGCCGGTGGCCGCGATCATGCTGACGGCGTCGTTCTTCGTGCCGGGCGGCGCCACCGCCGCGGGCTGGACGCTGTATGCGCCGCTGTCGCTCCAGATGGGTCCGGGCATGGACCTGGGCATTTTCGCGATGCACATCATGGGCGCGTCCTCGATCATGGGCGCGATCAACATCATCGTGACCATCCTGAACATGCGCGCACCCGGCCTGACGCTGATGAAGATGCCGCTGTTCTGCTGGACATGGCTGATCACCGCGTTCCTGCTGCTGGCCGTGATGCCGGTGCTGGCCGCGGCCATCACCATGGTGCTGACCGACCGTCACTTCGGCACGGGCTTCTTCAACGCCGCCGCCGGCGGCGACCCGGTCCTGTACCAGCACGTGTTCTGGTTCTTCGGGCACCCCGAGGTCTACATCATGATCTTGCCGGCGTTCGGGATCGTGTCGGCCATCGTGCCTGCGTTCGCGCGCAAGAAGCTGTTCGGCTACGCCTCGATGGTGTACGCCACCGCCTCCATCGCCGTGCTGTCGTTCATCGTGTGGGCCCACCACATGTTCACGACGGGCATGCCGGTGACGGGCCAGCTTTACTTCATGTACGCCACCATGCTCATCTCCATCCCTACCGGGGTGAAGGTGTTCAACTGGGTCGCCACGATGTGGCGCGGCTCGATGACGTTCGAGACCCCGATGCTGTTCTCGATCGGCTTCATCTTCGTGTTCACGATGGGCGGCTTCACGGGACTGATCCTGTCGGTGGCCCCGATCGACATCCAGGTCCACGACACCTATTACGTGGTGGCCCACTTCCACTACGTGCTGGTGGCGGGTTCCCTGTTCGCGCTGTTCGCCGGCGCCTACTACTGGGTGCCGAAGTGGACCGGCCGCATGTACAGCGAAAAGCTGGGCAAGCTGCATTTCTGGTCGACGCTGATCTCGTTCAACGTGACCTTCTTCCCGATGCACTTCCTGGGCCTGGCCGGCATGCCGCGCCGGTATGCCGACTACGCCGCGCAGTTCACGACGTTCCACCAGATGGCCACGATCGGCGCGTTCTGGTTCGGTCTGTCGCAGCTGATCTTCCTGTGGGCGATCCTGCGCTGCTACATGGGCAAGGGCGAAGTCGCCGCCGCCAAGCCGTGGGAAGGCGCCGAAGGGCTGGAATGGACGGTGCCGTCGCCCGCCCCGTTCCATACCTTCGAAACCCCGCCCGAAGTGAAGTGAACAAGCCTTTCATGTTCCAGGTAGCACGAGAATGACACCCGAGCAGCGCCGCCGCAACAAAATCGCAGGACTCGTCCTGCTGGCTTTCGTCCTTGCCGTGTTCGCCTGGACCGTGTTGCGGGGTTCGGCGCTGCTGACCGGCAACGCGGTCGGCTAGGCCACGGCCATGAGCGACGACCTGCACGAAACCACTCGGCGCAAGCTGAGTTTCCTTCAAACGATGAAGGCGGTGGCGTGGGGGTTCTTCGGCGTGCGCAAGGGCGCGGGCTACCGGGAAGACAGCGCGAAGCTGAACCCGGTGCACGTGATCGTGGCCGGGCTGCTGGCCGCGGCAATCTTCGTTACTGTGCTGGTATTAATTGTGCGTTGGGCGGTTTCAAGCCTGACTTGAATCACTTAATCTAAAAATCTGTACCAGGGAGAAAGCCATGAGTGCAAGCCACTCGGTTCAAGGTAAAGAGGCACCGTACTACTTTGTGCCCGCCGACTCGGGGCATCCCGTGCGTACGGCGGTGGCGCTGCTGTTCATGGGGCTGGGCGCCGCGGCCTGGATCAACGGCGTCAGCTGGGCGAAATGGTCCGTGCTGGCGGGGTTCATCGGCCTGATCGTCGTGCTGTATTACTGGTTCGGCGACGCCATCCAGGAATCCGAAGCCGGCATGAACAGCAAGCGCATCGACGGTTCCTACCGCTGGGGCATGAGCTGGTTCATTTTCTCGGAAGTGATGTTCTTCGCCGCGTTCTTCGGCGCGCTCTGGTACACGCGCACGATCACGACGCCGTGGCTGGGCGACATCGACCACCGGCTGATGCTGTGGCCCGACTTCAAGGCCGCCTGGCCCAACTTCGGTCCGGCCGGCGTGGTCGAGCAGTTCCAGACGGTGGGTCCCTTCTGGCTGCCCACCATCAACACCGCGCTGCTCTTGTCCTCGGGCGTG
This sequence comes from Achromobacter sp., assembly GCF_057314935.1. NCBI lineage: Bacteria > Pseudomonadati > Pseudomonadota > Betaproteobacteria > Burkholderiales > Alcaligenaceae > Achromobacter > Achromobacter sp. The sequence continues at coordinate 17,532 of NZ_DBHKZA010000037.1, read as the reverse complement.
ACGCTGACCATCGCCCACCATGCGCTGCGCGAGAACCATCGCGGCAAGACGATGTTCTGGCTGGCCGCCACGGTCATCCTGGGCTTCATCTTCGTGGCCTGTCAGGCCGCCGAATACCACCATGCGTACACGGAGCTGAACCTGAAGTTCAACTCGGGCGCGTACGGCTCGCTGTTCTACATGCTGACCGGCTTCCACGGGTTCCACGTGATCCTGGGCGCCACGATGCTGACCGTCATCCTGATCCGCCTGATCCGGGGCCATTTCACCGCCGACCACCACTTCGGTTTTGAAGGCGCGGCCTGGTATTGGCACTTTGTGGACGTGGTGTGGCTGGGCTTGTACCTGTTCGTCTACTGGTTCTGACGCAGGTGGACACGGGTCCGCTCTGCGGCGCAGGGCGGGTGAAGCGCGATAGGCGGCCGGGCGGCGACAATGCCGGGCGCCGATCGCGCTTTGTTGCGATGGGGGCGGGAACCGATGCCCCGCGGGCCTATCTAAGCCCGGTGCTTTCGATCCAGCCCATGTGATGGGCGAACAGCACGAACAGGAACAGGGCGACCGACAGCCCGATGCGCACCGTCAGCGCATTGACGGTGCGGCTGGTAGTGCCTTTGTCCCGCATCAGGTAGACCAGGGCGGATGCCAGGCTGGCCAGAATACCGATGAAGGCCAGTACGACGAAAACGCGCATGGTGGTCTCCGGACAAAACAGAGTTAGCAACGATACATGGCCCGACCGCATTCAACCCGCTACACGGTAGCCGCCCTACTCCTGCTTGGCATCGCCGTGGTGATCCTGGTGTCGCTGGGGCAATGGCAGTTGCGTCGCAGCGACGAGCGACGCGCCATTCTGGCGGCGATCGAAGCGGGCCGCAAGCAGGCGCCGCTGATGCTGACCCCGGCAACGCCTTCCGACGACATGACCGCGTGGCGCGTGGCCCAGGCCAGCGGCGCATGGCTGCCGCAATTCAGTGTACTGCTGGACAACCGCAACCATGACGGCAGGCCCGGCTACTGGCTGGCCACGCCGCTGCTGCTGGACGCGTCGTCGCGGCAGGCGGTGGTGGTGCTGCGCGGCTGGCTGCCCCGCGTAATCCAGGGCCAGGGCGAACCCCGGCTTCCTGCGACGCCCGAAGGAATGCAGACAGTTACGGGTGAACTCTCCGACCGCGTGCCGCGCATGTTCGAGCTTTGGTCGCTGGGCGGCCAGGATCAATCTGCGCTGCCCGGTGCTCTGCCTGCGCCAGGCGGCAGCGTGCCGCAGGTGCAGAACCTGCCGCTTGCTGACTATGCCCGCGCGACGGGACTGAACCTGTTGCCGGTCGTGCTGAGCGAAACGGCCCCGTCCGGTCAGGGCGAGGCCGATGGCCTGATCCGGGACTGGCCGCAGCCGTCAGTGGATTTCCAGAAGAACACGTCTTACGCCGTGCAGTGGTTCGCGTTTGGTCTGATAGCCGCCATCGCATGGCTGGTGGTGCTGGGGGGCGCCATCAAGCGCATGCGCCAGCGCGCGCAGAACGGCCCCCGGGGCTGATGCGCGCGGCAATGAATGACTCATCCAGGATATAAAGTGGCTCGCGATATTTCACCTGACAAACCGGCACGCAAGCGCTCGTTGATGCCCATGCTGCTGGTGTTCCTGTGTTCGTTGGCGCCGATCGTGGCTGCCTTCGTGGTGTACATGAACCCGCAATGGTGGCCGGCGGATTCCAGCAATTACGGCACCCTGGTGTCGCCGCAACGCCCGATGCCGGCCGCGGGCGACCTGAAATTGACGACGCTGGACGGCAAGCCGTTCGACCTGCAAAGCCTGAAAGGCAAGTGGCTGCTGGTGACCGCCGACGGCGCGGCCTGCCCGGAAAGCTGCGCCCGCAAGCTCTACATCACGCGCAACAGCCACGCCAGCCAGGGCAAGAACGTGGACCGCCTGGCGCGCGTCTGGTTCATCACCGACGATGCGCCGGTGCCCGACAAGGTGCTGGAAGCCTACAAGGGCACGGTCATGCTGCGCGCCGATCCGGACCAGTTGGCCCGCTATCTGCTGGCACGGGACGCTGCCGCCGGCCAGCCTGGGCTGCCGGCGCCGATCTGGGTGATCGACCCGCTGGGCAACCTGATGATGCAGTACCCTGCCGAGGCCGATGGCGTGAAAGTGCGCAAAGACATCAGCAAGCTGGTCTATAACTCAAGGATAGGGTGACCCCCCGATAGGGGGATGGCCGAGTGCCGCGGGATCCGCGCGGCGCGGCAGAGTCATGGTTTAGGGAAATGGAACGTATCAAAGCGCGGTACCGCAAACTTGTTTTTTTCACCTGGTTCCTGACCTTGGACCTGATCATGTTCGGCGCCTTCGTGCGCCTGACGGATTCAGGCCTGGGCTGCCCGGACTGGCCCGGCTGCTACGGCAGCGTGACGCCGTTGGGCGCGCGAGGCGACATCCATGAGGCCACGCAAGCCATGCCCTTCGGGCCGGTGACGATGTCCAAGGCCTGGATCGAAATGATCCACCGCTATGTCGGGACCATCCTGGGCATGCTCATCATCGGCATCTTCTATATGGCGTGGCGCTATCGCCGGGAACTGGGACGCTCGCCCGCGCTGGCCGTCACGACGCTGGTCGCCGTGTGCGTGCAGGGCGCCTTCGGCGCCTGGACCGTCACGCACAAGCTGATGCCGGCCGTGGTGACTTCCCATCTGGTGTTCGGGCTGTCGGTGCTGGCGCTGATGACGTGGTTGTCGGCCCGCGAACGCCCGCATCTGGCCATCGGCGCCGCGGCTGCCCGATGGAAGCCGTGGGTGGCGGTGGGGTTCGGCTTGTTGCTGGTGCAGGTGACGCTGGGCGGCTGGGTCAGCACCAACTATGCCGCGCTGGCCTGCATGGACTTCCCCATGTGCCACGGGCAGTGGGTGCCGGACATGGACTTCCACGGCGGCTATTCGGTCATCCGCGGCCTGGGCGAACTGCCCTCGGGCGAGATGATCTCGCAGCCGGCGCTGACCGCGATCCACTGGGTGCACCGCAATTTCGCCTTCGTCGTGTTCCTGTACCTGGGCACGCTGGCCTGGCGGCTGCGGGCCGAACCGGGCCTGCGCGGCCCGGCCACGCTGATGCTGGCGCTGCTGGTCGCGCAGTTGTTCACCGGCCTGACCACCATCTTCTTCCAGTGGCCGCTGCTGATCGCCGTGCTGCACAACGGGGGCGCCGCCGGCCTGACCTTGGCTGCCGTGGTTTTGATGGTGCGTCTGTCCACGGCGGGACGCGCGCCGGCGGGGGGCTATGGCCCCAATTCGGTGCGCGTTTAAAATAGGGTCCACTATGACCAGTCTTGCCGCTCCTCAACCCGGATTGTTCCGCCAATACTTCGTACTCACCAAGCCGCGCGTCACGCAGCTGGCGGTGTTTTGCGCAGTCATCGGCATGTTCCTTGCCGCACCGGGCATTCCCGATATGCGCCGCGTGCTGTTCGGCACGCTCGGCATCTGGCTGCTTGCCGCAGCCGCTTTCGCCATCAACTGCCTGATCGAACAGGAAGTCGACGCGCGCATGCTGCGCACCGCGCGCCGCGCTACCGCCCAGGGCACCATCTCGGCCTTCCAGGTGCTGAGCCTGTCCGGCCTGCTGGGCGGCGCGGGCATGTTCGTGCTGTACACGCTGGTGAACCCCCTGACCATGTGGCTGACCTTCGCCACTTTTGTGGGCTACGCCGTCATCTACACCGTCATCCTCAAGCCGCGCACGCCGCAGAACATCGTGATCGGCGGGCTGTCGGGCGCGATGCCGCCGGCGCTGGGCTGGGCCGCCGTGGCGGACTCGGTGCCGGCCGAGGCCTGGGTGCTGGTGCTGATCATCTTCATCTGGACGCCGCCGCACTTCTGGGCGCTGGCGCTGTACCGCAACCACGATTACGCCAAGGCCGGCCTGCCCATGCTGCCGGTCACCCACGGCAACCAGTTCACGCGGCTGCACATCCTGCTGTACAGCGTGGCGCTGGTGGCGACGACGCTGTTGCCCTACGCCATCCGCATGAGCGGCGAACTGTATCTGTTGTCGGCGCTGGTGCTGGGCGGCATGTTCGTCTCGTATGCGTGGCGCCTGTACCGCGCTTACAGCGACCAGCTGGCGCGCAGCATGTTCCGTTTTTCCATTCTCTACCTGGCGCTGCTGTTCGGCGCCCTGCTGGTGGACCACTGGGTCGGCCTGTTGCGCTGACCCCCTGGAGGTTGTTGATGTCCGTGTTTTCCGCCAGCCGCCGGCTGGCCCTGCGCTTCGGCGCCGCCGCCGCCTTCACCGCCGCCCTTGCCGCTTGCGGCGAGAGCGCGCCCACGTTCAAAGGCAGCGACATCAGCGGCACCCAGCTGGGCCGCGGCATGGAACTGACGGACACCAACGGCAAGACGCGCCAGTTGTCCGACTTCGCCGGCAAGGTGGTGGTGGTGTTCTTCGGGTTCACGCAGTGTCCGGACGTGTGCCCCACGTCGCTGGCCGAACTGACCGAAGTCATGAAGAAGCTGGGCCCGGACGCCGATCGCGTGCAGGTGCTGCTGATCACGGTGGACCCCGAGCGCGACACGCAGGAAGTGTTGAAGCAGTATGTGACGGCCTTCGATCCGCGCTTCCTGGGCCTGACCGGCACGCCGGACCAGGTCAAGAAGGCGGCCGCGTCGTTCAAGGCGTACTACGCCAAGGCGCCCACCAAGGACGGCAACTACACGATGGACCATACGGCCGCGTTCTACCTGCTGGACGGCAAGGGCGAATCTCGCGTGCTGGCGAACAACAATCTGGGCGTGGACGCCCTGACGCACGACATCAAGGCCCTGCTGAAAGGCTGATCAGGGATTGGATGGGGCGCGTGCGCCTGAAGCAGCCCAGCCGGCCAGCGCCGCCTGGGCTTTTTCATTGAGTTCGGCGACCGCGATGTCGTGCCGGTGCGAAATGATCATCAGGGCGTAGGGCGTGGCCAGCGCCGCGGCTTCGGGGCACAGGCGCGATTCTTCGCCGACCGACGGCGAGACGTTGCGCCAATAGTTGATCGCCTGTTCGAGCTGGGGCAGGGAAATGGAATCCATGCGCCTATTGTCCACGAATGCAAAGGCCTGTCCACCGGCCGTGCGCCTGCAAAGAAGCGTCACCATCGCAACATGCCGAAACCGCGCCCGGGTGCTATACCGATGCCGGTTAGTTACGATGGAGCTTCGTCATGAATACCCCCCGAATCGAGAACCCGCGCCGTGGCCTGCACCCGCTGGTCGCGGCGGCGGCGATTGCCGTCATTGTCATGTGCGCGGTGGGCGTGGC
>NZ_DBHKZA010000037.1:4391-12130 GCF_057314935.1 Achromobacter sp. | reverse complement strand
GTGGTGGGAGGCGTTGTGGGTAATCAGTTTGGCGGAGGCAGCGGCAAGACGGCCCTGACCGTGCTGGGCGCGGTCGGCGGCGCTTTGGCAGGCCGTGAAGTTGAGCGTAATATCAGACAGCAACAAACGGTGACGCACTATGAACTCACGGTCCGCATGGGCGACGGTAGTGCGCGCCAGTTCCGTAGCGCGCAGCCGTTCGCCTTTGCCTCGGGCGACCGTGTGCGCGTGGAGAATAATCAGCTGCTGCCGGGTTGACCGGCGGCCGGCGGAAACCATCCGTATTTGGGGAGACCTGGCATGAGCGACCAATTCACGAATCCGTTCGTCCTTCCTGGCATGGGACAGAACTCCGACCTGTCGGGCAATCCCCTCCTGGCCAGCATGGAAATGATGCGCCAGGCCTGGGCCGGCCTGACGGGACCCGGCGGCCTGGCCAGCAGCCTGCCGATGGCGCCGCCCATGAATCTCGAAGACCTGGACCGCCGCATCGCCGAATTGCGCTCGGTGGAAAACTGGCTGCGCATGAACCTGTCCATGTTGTCTTCCACCATTCAGGGCATGGAAGTGCAGCGCTCCACCATCAGCACGCTGCGCGCGTTCGTGGATAGCGCGGCCAATATGGACCTGGGCGCGGTCCGCGACAGCGGCGCAGCGTCTCCGCTGGAAGTGGTGCTGGGGCTGAAACCCGCGCCCAAGGCCGCCGCCAAGCCGGCCTCGAATCCGCCGCCGGCACAAGACAAGGCCCAGCCCGAGGCCGACGGCAAGGACGCGGACGGGTCCGCGGACAAGGCCGCGCCGGAGTCGGCCATGCAGGGCATGAGCGAACAGATGGGGGCCGCCGCGCAATCGGCGTCCAAGGCCTGGTGGGACCTGCTGCAGCAGCAGTTCACCCAGATCGCCGCGGCCACCGCCGCGTCCATGCCGGCCAGTCCCGCCGCGCCGGGCGTGGACCCGGGGGCGGACCCCAAGGCCAAACCCGGCGACGCCAAGGCCGCCGCGAAGACCGAGGCCAAGGCGTCCAAACCCGCGGCACGCAAGCCGGCCGCCAAGACGGCCGCCAAGTCCGCGGCCAAGACCGCCAAGAAACCGGGGCCTGCCGACGGCAAGCCCTGATCCCCTTTCAATCGACACGCGAGACGGCTAGAAGGCCGCTCGACCGTCCCAACCTTTCCTGGAACCTATGCTTAATGTAGTGATTCTTGCCGCCGGACTGGGCAAACGCATGCAGTCCGACCTTCCCAAAGTGCTGCACACGCTGGCGGGCAAGCCGATGCTGGCCCACGTGCTGGACAGCGCGCGCCAACTGAAGCCGGCGCGCATCATCGTCGTGGTGGGCCACGGCGCCGACCGCGTCAAACAGGCTTTCGATGGTCAGGCCGATCTGCACTTCGTGCTGCAGCAGCCGCAGCAAGGCACCGGCCACGCGGTGCAGCAGGCAGTGCCGCTGCTGCTGGAAGGCGATGGCAAGGATGACGTGACGCTGGTGCTGTATGGCGACGTGCCGCTGGTGCAGCCGGACACGCTGCAACGCCTGCTGGCCGCGCGCGCCTCGGGCGCCGCGGTGCTGACGGAAGTGCTGGCGGACTCCACCGGCTATGGCCGCATCGTGCGCGACGCCCAGGGCAACGTGTGCCGCATCGTCGAGCACAAGGACGCCTCGGAAGCCGAGCACGCCATCAAGGAAGTGAACACGGGCATCCTGACCGCGCCGACCGCCAAGCTGAAAGACTGGCTGACCCGCATCGACAACAAGAACGCCCAGGGCGAGTACTACCTGACCGATGTGGTCGGGCTGGCGGTCGTCGACGGCGTGCCGGTGGGCGCGGCCCAGCCTGGCGCGGGCTGGGAAACGCTGGGCGTGAACAGCCGCGTGCAGCAAGCCGAACTGGAACGCCGCTGGCAGGGCGAGCAGGCGCGCCGCCAGCTGGAAGCCGGCGTCACGCTGGCCGACCCGGCGCGCTTTGACGTGCGCGGCACGCTTTCCTGCGGACGCGACGTGTTCATCGACGTGGGCTGCGTGTTCGAAGGCACCGTGACCTTGGCCGACGGCGTGCGCGTGGGCCCGCACTGCGTCCTGCGCGACGTCACCGTCGGCGCCGGCACGCAGATCGAAGCGTTCAGCCATCTGCAGCAGGCCGAAGTGGGCCGCGACGCGCGCGTGGGCCCGTATGCCCGCCTGCGCCCGGGCGCCGAACTGGGCGACCGCAGCCACGTCGGCAACTTCGTCGAGATCAAGAAGAGCGTGCTGGGCGCCGACAGCAAGGCCAATCACCTGGCTTACATCGGCGACGCCGCCATCGGCGAGCGCGTCAATGTGGGCGCCGGCACCATCACCTGCAACTACGACGGCGTCAACAAGCACCGCACCATCATCGAGGACGACGCCTTCATCGGCTCGGATACGCAGCTGGTGGCGCCCGTGCGCGTGGGCCGCGGCGCGACCCTGGGCGCCGGCACCACCCTGACCCGCGACGCACCGGCCGAGAAGCTGACCGTGTCGCGCGCTAGACAGCTCACCGTTGAGGGTTGGCAGCGTCCGGTCAAGAAGTCGTGATGGCGGAGAGCGACGCCGCACAGAACACGCCCCAGGGCGGCGGCGCCAAGCCCGCCCCGCCCGACGGCTTGCCGGCCCCCCGCCGGTACTGGGCGGCCGCTACGGTGATGACGGGCATCAGCCTGTCGGTGCTGGACACCACCATCGCCAACGTGGCCCTGCCCACCATTGCCGTCGACCTGCACGCCTCGCCCGCCGAAGCCGTCTGGATCGTCAACGCCTACAACCTGGCGGTGGTGATGACGCTGCTGCCGCTGTCGGCGCTGGCCGAGCGCATCGGTTTCCGCCGCATGTTCACCTTCGGCCTGATGCTGTTCACCCTGGCCTCGCTGGGGTGCGCGCTGGCCGGCACGCTGTGGCAACTGACCGCGGCGCGCGTGTTCCAGGGCGTGGGCGCCGCGACGCTGATGTGCATGTTCGGCGGCCTGGTGCGCAATATCTACCCCCTGAAGATGCTGGGCCGGGGCATCAGCATCAACGCCACGACGGTGGCGGTGATGTCGGTGCTGGGCCCCACCATCGGGTCCGCCATCCTGTCGGTGGCGCCGTGGCCGTGGATCTTCGCGGTGAACCTGCCGATCTGCGTGCTGGCCATGTTCGGCCTGCGCCATCTGCCGGAAGTGCCGCGCAACGACGTGAAGCTGGATTGGGTCAGCGCCCTGCTGTGCATGGCGACGCTGGGCGTCTTCATTTCGGGCGTGGACATGATGGGCCAGGACCTGCTGCGCGGCATCGGCCTGGTGGCGATCGCGTCCGTCGCGGGCCTGGTGCTGGTGCGCCGCGTCAGCAAGCAACCGGCGCCCCTGGTGCCGGTGGACCTGCTGCGCATCCGCCCGCTGGCGTTCGCCGTGGGCGCGTCGGCTTGCACCTTCGCGGCGCAAATGGCGTCTTACGTGTCGCTGCCCTTCTATTTTCAGCAGGTGCTGGGCCGGCCGTACCTGGAGGTGGGCATGCTGATGGGCGCCTGGCCCGTGGGCACGGCGATCATCGCCCCGCTGGCGGGCCGCCTGTCCGACCGCTATTCCGCCGCCACCCTGAGCGGCGTGGGGGCGGCCACCATGGTGGCCGGCATGCTGTGGTTGGCGCTGCTGCCGTCCTCGGTGTCCAACTGGCCCATCGTGGCGGGCATGTTCGTGGCCGGGGTGGGCTTCGGCTTCTTCCAGACGCCGAACAACCGTGCCATGCTGTCGGCCGCGCCCCGCTCGCGCAGTGGCGCGGCAGGTGGCTTGCAGGCCACCACCCGCGTCTTCGGCCAGAGCTTCGGCACGGCGCTGGTGGCCATCGCCTTCAGCGTCAGTGTCGCGCATGGCCCCGGGCTGGCGCTGGTGTTGGGGACGGTTTGCGCCGCCCTGGCGGTGGTGGTCAACACCGTCCGGTTCAACAAACTGCGGGTCTAGGGCGGTTCCGCCCCTGGCCCGTGGCCGCTTCTATAATGGCGGCCGGCGCCTGGTCCTGAGGCCAGGCGCGCAAGATTCCCTATTTTGAAGGCGTGCAGGCATGAAAATCACGGTCGTGGGTACCGGTTACGTGGGGTTGGTGTCGGGAGCGTGCCTGGCCGACATGGGCAACGACGTCATGTGTCTGGACGTGGACGCGGCGAAGATCGCCCTGTTGCGCCAGGGCGGCATCCCCATCTACGAGCCCGGTCTGGAAGACCTGGTCCGCCGCAACGTGCAGGCGGGCCGCCTGCATTTCACCGACGACGTGGCGCAGAGCGTGGCCTTCGGCGACGTGCAATTCATCGCCGTGGGCACGCCGCCGGGCGAAGACGGCTCCGCGGACCTGAAATACGTGCTGGCCGCCGCCCAGAACATCGCGCGCCACATGACGTCCCGCAAGCTGATCGTGGACAAGTCGACCGTGCCCGTCGGCACGGCCGACAAGGTGCGCGCGGTGGTGAACAAGGAACTGGCCGCCCGCGGCGTGGAGATCCCGTTCAGCGTGGCCTCCAACCCCGAATTCCTGAAGGAAGGAGCCGCCATCAATGACTTCATGAGCCCGGACCGCGTGGTCGTCGGCGCCGACGACGACTACACGGTCGGCGTGATGCGCCGCATCTACGAACCGTTCCAGCGCACGCACGACCGCCTGATGGTGATGGACGTGCGTTCGGCCGAGCTGACGAAATACGCCGCCAACGCCATGCTGGCCACGCGCATCTCGTTCATGAACGAAATGGCGAACCTGGCCGAAGCGCTGGGGGCGGACATCGAACAGGTGCGCCGCGGCATCGGCGCCGATCCCCGCATCGGCTACCACTTCCTGTACCCCGGGGCGGGCTACGGCGGTTCCTGCTTCCCCAAGGACGTGCAGGCGCTGGTCAACACCGCCGCCGAGAATTCCCTGCCCATGCGGGTGATCGAAGCCGCCGAAGCCGCCAATCACGCGCAGAAGTTCCGCTTGTCGGAAAAGCTGGTGGCGCGCTACGGCGAAGACCTGCGCGGCCGCAAGATCGCGCTGTGGGGCTTGTCGTTCAAGCCGAACACCGACGACATGCGCGAGGCCCCCAGCCTGACGGTCATCGCCGAACTGACGCGCCGCGGCGCCGACGTGCGGGCCTATGACCCCGTGGCCATGCACGAGGCCGCCCGCGTGCTGGTCGGCCAGCCGGGCATCAGCTTCGCCACCGACATGTACGACGCCCTGGACGGCGCGGATGCGCTCTTGATCGCTACCGAATGGAAGGTCTTCCGCGCGCCGGACTTCGACCGCGTGAAGGCCTTGCTGAAGACGCCGCTGATCATCGACGGCCGCAACCTGTACACACCGGCCGACGTGCGCGGCCTTGGCTTCGAGTATTCCGGCATCGGGCGCGCATGAAGATCCTGCAGCTGAACTTCGAGAAAGGCTGGCGCGGCGGCGAGCGGCAGACGCTGTATTGCATGCGCGCTTTCCGCAAGGCCGGCCACGATGTCGAAGTGATGTGCCGCGAGGGCGCGCCGCTGGCCGAGCGCGCGCGCCAGGAGGGCTTTGTGGCCCATACCTGCCGCAACGTGCCCGGGCAGCTGGCGTTCCTGGCTGGCGCCGGCCGCTACGACATCATCCACGCCCAGACCGCCAACACGATCACCTGGGCCGTCCTGACCAAATGGCTGCATCGCAGCCCGGTGGCGTTTTCGCGCCGCACGTCGTTCGTGGTCAAACCGGGCGACGAATGGAAGACGGGTTTCAAGTGGCGCCACGCCAACCTGTTCGTGGCCATCAGCGAGATGGCGGCGAGCGAACCGCGCCGGCTGGGCATCGAACCGGTCATCATCCGCAGCGCCGTCGAACCGCACGAGATCAATGCGGAAAACGTCGCCGCGCTGGTGCGCGAATTCGATCTGGCCGGCAAGAAGGTCATGGCGACGTCCGCCGCGTTGATCCGCGACAAGGACCCGGTGACCTTGGTGCGCGCCGTGGGCGAACTGGCGAAGACGCGCCGCGACTTCGTCTTCCTGCACTTCGGCGCCGGCGGCGACCGCGAGCAGCAGGCCAAGGACGAAGCGAAAAAACTCGGCATCGAAGACGTCTACCGTTTTGCCGGGTTCCGCAAGGGGGTCGAAGACTTCTACAGCATTCTCGACGTGTTCGTCATGAGCTCAGAGGAAGAGGCGCTGGGCAGCAGCGTGCTGGACGCCTTTCTGCAGCGCGTGCCGGTGGTCTCCACCGACGCGGGCGGCTTGAAGGAAAGCCTGGCCGATGGCCGCGGCGTGCTGGTTGCGGTAGGCGACCACCAGGCCATGGCGGCTGGCATGGCCCGCTGCCTGGACGACGCGGCCTTCCGCCACGACGTCACCGAGCGCGCCTATGCGTACGTGAAGAGCGAGCACGACGTCCAGGAGATGGGCAACCGCTACCTGGCGCAGTTCCAGCGCCTGCTGGGCCGCCAGTAATCGGCGCTCGCCGCGGCATCACGCCCGCACGTCGATCCGCGTCTCGAACTTGGCGCGGTGCACCGAAAAGAACGTGCGCACGTTGCGCACGTTGGCCTGGGCGGTGAAGGCCCGGTGCACCAGCGCGTGATAGGCCGGCATGTCCTTGACCTGCGCGATCACCACGAAATCCGGCCCCGGCGACACCCGGTAGCACTGCAGCACCGCGGGTTCGGCCAGCATGCTTTGCTCGAACGCATCCAGGCTTTCCGCCGCCTGCACGTCCAGCGTGATCTCCACAATCGCCGTCAGGGTGCTGCCCAGCTTCTCGGCCGCCAGGATGGCGACCTGCCGGTCTATCACGCCTTCGTCCACCAGCCGCCGCACGCGCCGCAGGCAGGTCGGGGGCGACGCATGCACGCGCGCGGCCAGATCCTGATTGGTCAGCGCGCTGTCTTCTTGTAACTGTTCAAGAATGCGCCGGTCCAGATCATCCAGTTCCGGTAGCGAAATCGGCACGTTTTGCATGATTAATTCAAAAATAGGTTTTTGAAGAAAGATTATTTAATCACAATTATGTAAGTGAATTAACTTCCATTTTTGGCAGCATAAAGAAATCAAATTTCTTGGCGAGTCGCGCACAATGCGTCGGTACACGAACTTAGCGGAGTCTCTCCTATGTGCGGCATTGTTGGCGCCGTCGCCCAGCGCGACATCACCCCGATCCTGGTTGAAGGCCTGAAGCGGCTGGAATACCGTGGCTACGACTCCTGCGGCGTCGCCGTCTACGCCGACGGCCATCTGCGCCGCACGCGCAGCACGCAACGCGTGGCCGAACTGGCCGAGCAGGTTGCCGAGGACAAGGTCCAAGGCTTCACCGGCATCGCCCACACCCGCTGGGCCACGCACGGCGTGCCGGCCACGCACAACGCCCACCCGCATTTCTCGCGCCTGGGCAACGACGAGCCGCGCATTGCGCTGGTCCACAACGGCATCATCGAAAACCACGACGAACTGCGCGCCGAGCTGCAGGCCGTGGGCTACGTGTTTGAAAGCCAGACCGACACTGAAGTCATCGCGCATCTGGTGAACCACCTGTACGCCGGCGACCTGTTCGAAGCCGTGCAGAACGCCGTGCGCCGCCTGCATGGCGCGTACGCCATCGCCGTGTTCTGCCGCGACGAACCGCACCGCGTCGTCGGCGCGCGCCAAGGCTCGCCGCTGGTGGTGGGCGTGGGCCAGAACGAGAACTTCCTGGCCTCCGACGCGCTGGCCCTGGCCGGCACGACCGACCAGATCATCTACCTGGAAGACGGCGACGTCGTCGA
>NZ_DBHKZA010000037.1:0-4291 GCF_057314935.1 Achromobacter sp. | reverse complement strand
GCGGGCCTGACCGCCAAGTACTGGATCGAGTCCATCGCCAAGATCCCGGTCGCCGTCGAAATCGCCAGCGAATACCGCTACCGCGACAGCGTGCCCAATCCGCGTTCGCTGGTGGTGACGATTTCGCAGTCCGGCGAAACCGCCGATACGCTGGCCGCGCTGAAGCACGCGCGTTCGCTGGGCATGGAAAACACGCTGACCATCTGCAACGTGTCCACCAGCGCGATGGTGCGCGAGTGCAAGCTGTCCTACATCACGCGCGCCGGCGTTGAAATCGGCGTGGCGTCGACCAAGGCCTTCACCACGCAGCTGACCGCGCTGTTCCTCTTGACGCTGGCGCTGGCGCAAGTGCGCGGCCGCCTGAGCGACGAGCAGGAAGCCGAACACCTGAAGGCGCTCCGCCACCTGCCGGTGGCCATCGGTTCGGTGCTGGCGCTGGAACCGCAGATCATGGCGTGGGCCGACCGTTTCGCCTCCAAGGAAAACGCCCTGTTCCTGGGCCGCGGCATGCACTACCCGATCGCGCTGGAAGGGGCGCTGAAGCTGAAGGAAATCAGCTACATCCACGCCGAAGCCTATCCGGCGGGTGAACTCAAGCACGGCCCGCTGGCGCTGGTGACGGAGCACATGCCTGTTGTGACCATCGCGCCCAAGGACGAGCTGCTGGAAAAGCTGAAGTCCAACATGCAGGAAGTGCGCGCGCGCGGCGGTGAGCTTTACGTCTTTGCCGACGCCGACAGCAAGATCCAAAGCGCCGAAGGCATGCACGTGATCCGCATGCCGGAGAACTACGGCAAGCTGTCGCCGATCCTGCACACGATCCCGCTGCAACTGCTGTCGTACCACACGGCATGCGCGCGCGGCACCGACGTGGACAAGCCGCGCAACCTGGCCAAGAGCGTGACGGTGGAGTGATGAAGGGCGGAGCCGGCGGGCGGCATCTGCCGCCATGCCGGGCCTGAGTTCTGCCTTCAATGCACAGAAGGGCCGCGGTCGCGGCCCTTCTGCTTTTTGAGGATCCTGGCGTTCGGGCAAGATCTGGGCTCCAACCGCTCCGATCCTTCCCGGGCCGAAGCCGCCCGATCACCACAGGTAGGGGTTGTCTTTCAGGACCTTCCTGGCCTGCCGGTAGGCATAGGTGAAGGCGCCCAGCGCCGCCAGGATCAGCAGCCAGCCGTTGCGCCTTTTGTTTTGCTTGCTGGCCAGGGCGCTCTGGTACTGGGCGTCCGGGTCCGCCAGCCATTTGCCGTCCTGGCGCAGGCCGTAGACCCCTATCCGCGTGAAGACGCTGGCCATCTTCCCGTGATACTCGTTCACCAGGTTGGCCGGGTCGTGATCGACCATCAACTCCAGGCGGACGGGAGGGGTGAGCGTGTAGCGGGCTGCCGCGCCGCGCATCTCCAATGCCGCACCCGGGTGCGCGTTGGAATACACGCAGCGCGGGCTGTGCCAACTGGTCTGGCTGCCGACCCGGATCCGGTCCGAATACGGGCATTCGGCCACCTTGTCCACCTGCATGGTCACGCTGCGCAGGGACGCCGGGTCGGGCGGCAGGCGGACACCATCGGCCGCGTCAAAGCTCAGCCAGGAAACATACAGCAGCGCCACCGCGGCGAGCGAGGTCTGAATGGGACGCTTGAAGCGCGACTTGCCGATCGTCCACGGCTCGCTCATGGGGCCGGCCCTTCTTTCTGCATTGGCGGCGTCATGGGAATCCTCGGAATCGGGTGATGGGGCGGGTTCGAGCCCCTGGTTGGCCGGCCCCCGGTCGGCCGGTCCCTGGATTGGCTTCGCGGGTGCATGCTAGCGAATTTCGGGAGGCGCGATTGGCCGCTATTAAACATAAGGTTGACCGATGTTTCAAATTAAGAGGCGATCCAGCAAGTGGCTCTTAAATACCGATCGCCCAGGCGCCAGATAGTGGCCCCGATTTGAGCGGTAAATAACCAATAATGCGGGGAGATCCCGGTAAATTGCGCCGCCATTACCTCCGGTCATTAATAAATAATCGCGATAGGGTATTATGTTTTTTCAGTTTGGTTAAACAAAAATAAGAAAAACGCTTTTTCATATTTACTAACAACTCAGCCGCCTGGTTGTGTTGCCGTTTGTGTAATGAATGTAATTATTTGAGGGAAATCCCGGGTTTATTACGGGCATCTCTGATTTATTTCCACAGCAATAAAAATTTTTAGAAAAAAGTTTGCTGTCTGGGACCTCTACCATTCGTTGGCTCGTCTCGCCCCACGTATTAAGGGGTATCGAGCTGTAATTATTCTTAAGCAATACGTCCGCCCAAATAGCACAAAGTTATTTCGATTTCACGTCGATAACTTGTCGCTGGGCGTCAATTTCTAGTGTCTGCGACACGATGAAGACAGTGAGGTCCCCCGTGGTAAAGAGAATCGCAGTGTGTGGCCTTGGATATGTCGGCCTGCCCGTAGCCGTCGCATTTTCCAAGCGCTTTGATGTCATCGGTTTCGATGTGGACAAGCGGCGAATCGCACGACTGAAAGAGGGTGATGACTGGACAGGCGAGATCGAACGCGACGTATTGCTGGCTTCCCCGATGCAGTTCACCGACCAGGTGACGGAACTGGAAGGCTGCGACTTTTTCGTCGTCGCGGTTCCGACGCCGGTCGACGAGAAAAACAATCCCGATTTTTCCTTGCTGGTCCGGGCGTGCCGCTCGATCGGCCCCGTGCTGCGTCCGGGATGCATCGTGGTTTTCGAATCCACCGTCCACCCTGGCGCGACGGAAGAAATCTGCGGCCCCGAGTTGGAAAAGGTATCCGGCCTGCGCTGCGGCGTCGACTTCAAGCTGGGCTACAGCCCCGAACGGATCAACCCGGGCGACCGCGAGCATCCGCTTGAGAAGATCGTCAAGATCGTGTCTGGCCAGGACGAGCAATCGCTGGAAGTCATCGCCGGCGTCTACGAAAAGATCATCGACGCGGGCGTGCACCGCGCTTCGTCCATCAAGGTGGCCGAAGCGGCGAAGGTGCTTGAGAACACCCAGCGCGACATCAACATCGCGTTGATGAACGAAATGTCGAAGATCTGCGACCTGGTCGGCATCCGCACCTCGGAAGTGCTGGCGGCGGCGGGCACGAAGTGGAACTTCCTGAAGTTCACGCCCGGGCTCGTGGGCGGGCACTGCATCGGCGTGGATCCCTATTACCTGACCTCCAAGGCGCAGGAACTGGGCTATCACCCCGAGGTCATCCTGTCGGGCCGCCGCATCAACGACGGCATGGCTACCCACGTCGCGTCGCGCGTGGTCCAGACCCTGGCACGCAACGGCCGCCTGAACGCCACGACCCGTGTGGGCATCCTGGGGATGACGTTCAAGGAGAACGTCCCCGACATCCGCAATTCGAAGGTCGTGGACCTTTACAACGCCCTGGGCAAATACGGCATTACGCCGGTTGCGTGCGATCCGATGGCCGATGCCGACCAGATGGAACACGAGTACGGCATCAAGCTGGTCAAGCGCGACGAATTCCGGGACATGGACGTGCTCATCCTTGCGGTTCCGCACCGCGAAACCATGGACACCATCTGGGAAGACATGCCGCAGCTGGTCAAGAGCGGAGGCATGGTGTGCGACCTGAAGTCCGTGCTTGACAGCAAACGGCTGCAATCCGACCTCTTGTACTGGACTCTCTAAGTTCGGTCTCGCGATCCATCTCTACAGGAGAGACCCTCAATGACTGCATTCACCACCGCTCCCATTGGAACCTGCCGCATCCATACGCCGCTGCGCGATGCCGTGGGCCGCTATCCGATCAAACTGCAACTGGGCCGCAACTACGGTTTCGTGCACACCACCGCCGAAGCGCTGCAGCAGGCGCGCTTCATGTTCGGGCAAGCCGACATTCCCGCCGCCGTGCAGCGCGTGATCTTCCGGCCCTCGAACGGCGAGCAGGCGCGCCGCGGCACGCATAAGCCGGCAGACCTGTACATGGTCGAACTGTCTTCGCGCAAGCTGCTGACCGTCGACGGCTATCCCATCCAGTCCAACTATCTGGTGCGCTACTTCAGCGAATTCTTCGCCGACCGCACGCGCACCCGCATGTTCTGGTCGCTGGCCCATGCCGACAAGCTTGCCGAACGGCGAGTGTTGCTGGACCAGGACCCCGTGTTCAAGAGCCTGTCTTCGGATGACCGCGACCTGCTTTCGCGCATCGTCAAGCGCGACCAGACCGATGAAGAGATCGAGACGGAAATGCGCCAGCTGGTCGAGCTGCTGGGTCGCGACAAAGTGGTGTTCGTCACGCACGTCAACGCC